>JADFOM010000176.1 GCA_022562835.1 Acidobacteriota bacterium
CGGTGCAAGGACAAGACCCAGGCCAAGGCTGGCAAGAAGCCGTTCAAGCTCACTCTGCTGCTGATCGGCGGAACCCTGGAGGCCGGCGATCCCCCGAAGATCCTGGTTCGCGAGATTTTCCGCAATCGTCCGCATCCGCAGCGATTGCGCGCGCAGCGCCTGCTCGCACGACATCGGGAGATCGGCCACCGAATCGAATGAGCAGTGCCACGCCCGAGTAGGTGCGACATGAGCCGACGAAGAGAATGAACAAAATGTACGCAAGGCTGAACGCACCAAAGTTCTCTGTGTCGACGCTTCGAGCGACGAATATTGTGAGCAACACGTTGGTGCCGCTGTAGAGGGCTTGGTCGACAAGACCCCAGCGAACGTTGGAGGCGCGGATCGCACTCATCGGGCGATTTCCCGGCGGCGAAGAACCGGTCGCCCCCCGCCATCGTCGGCGGCCTCGTATGCATGGCACCAACCGATGACAGCCCAGACGAACCACCAGTGGCGTTGGTAGAGAGCCTCTATACCCATCGACACGCCGAACATGGTCAGATGAGCTACCAGCGCCGCAGCAGCGACCGCTGCGATCGGAGCGGTCGCGGTTCGAGAACTGCGCATGGCCCATAGTGCGAGCACTGTGATCAAACCGATGATGGACAACAAACCAATAGGGCCCATCTCCGCGAGAAACCAGATTGTGGTGTTGTGGATTTGGAGACCATGTCGACCCTCCGATGTTCCGAGACCGGTACCGAACAGTGGTGAACCCACGAAGTCAGCGAACGCGTCGCCAGCGATCGAGACGCGCTCGGAGGCCTGGTCTCCACGTGACGCAAGCCTGTTCACGTCGGAGTCAGCTGAGCTGAGCAAGAAGACCGTCAAACCAGCGGCCACACCAACGAAGGCGATGAGTGCGAGGCGGCGCCGAATCGGTCCACGCAACAGGACCGCTCCAGCGATCAACCCGAAGCCGGTGCCGAGCCAGGCGGACCGCGAGTAGGTCTGGAAAAGTCCGACCGAGAGGATCAATGCTGCTGCGATCGTTATTGGTCGCGACATCAAGGGTTGACGAGCAGCGGCTGTAACCACGAGCAGTGCCAATGCGGTGCCGATGAGCCCACCCATGGCGTTGGGATCGACGAGTAAGCCCGAAAGTCGGGCGGCGTCGAGATTGAACCTGGATAGTTCGACCGTACCCGCCGACTGCATATACAAAACAACGATGGACACGGCGGTGATGACGGTCGCTGACCCGACGAACGTTCGCACCAGCCGGGTGAGGTCACCAAACGTGCGGGAATAGTCGAGGCTCGCGAAGACGATGGCGAAGAGCTGCATGACACCAATGGTCTTGGTCGGAAACGCGAATTGCGAAACCTGACCGGTTGCGACGAACGCAACAGCGGCTCCGTAGAAGATCGTTACGAATAGGAGGAGGTGCCAGCTGCTCCACGCTTTGCCGAGGTGGCGGAAAGAGCGGAGACGTAGTCCGATATACGCGGCAACGAAGATGTCCGTCGGAGCCAGACGGAACTCAGCTGAGAGTTCGAACTGGATCGGAAGCAGTGCAATTGCGGCAACGAGCAGCCAGCCGACCGGCTGGGCCGTTGGTGTCGATGAAGTAGGTGATATGACGGTGCTAGGAGCCGCGCCAGCGGCGGTCATGTGGACCCGACCTGTGAACCGAGAGCGCTACCTGGCCGCCGGTAGGCCGGGAAGTGAGCACATTCGGCTGCGCCGGTTTGCGTCGCCGCGTTGAGACTCTGGTACGCGTCGGCGTCGACGATGTGAGACCAGATCGTGAATCGCGTCTCGTCACCACCAAAGCCGCGTTTGAACGCGAGGAGGCTGTCTTCGCCCGAACCGACACCACCACCGAGGTGAAGCCTCGAGAAACCGCGTTGGGCAAAAATGTCAGCTGCCGCATGGATTTCAAGTCGTTGAGGCGCTAGGTGCCGGTATTGCGGGTTGTCCGCGGCGAGATGTGCCTGCACTCGGTCGCCATTTGACAGGTAGAGCCCCGCGGCGAGAACGTCATCGCCGAGTCGACACACGATCAACGTGGCGCAGTCACCTAGGAGGTCAAGAAGTCGACGGTGGTGCTCGACGTCGAAGTCATACCGTTCGGCTGCGCCAACGCGTCGCATCGCCGCGGCGTATATCGATCCGAAATCGCCGAGATGTATGAGGTCTTCATCGACGAAGACTTCCGCACCGGATTTTTTGAGCTGCTGAATACGACGCCGGGCGCTACGTGAGTAGGCAGCAAACCGCTCCCCGGCCTCAACCGAGAGGTCGAGCGAGACCGTGGGTCCAAGTGTTGTGATCGAACCAATACCGCCTAAAGCGTGGCTGGTATCGAGCAATGGGTTCAATCGGCTGAACGCGCATACGAGTCCGAGTTCCTCGAGCGCCTCGCCGAGCGGTTCGCCGTCATCGGCGGGGCCGCGACACAGCGGACCGGGATAGCCATAGACCGAGGTCGCGTCGATCCGCTCCGGGGCTTCGGGGATCGGCCGGAGTAGCAACGGCATCGCCGCGCTTTGTGGACCTGTGCCCCAAGTGATCAGGACCGGGTCTCCCTCACCGTTCTCGAATGCCAATCGGTGGTAGTCCCAACGGTGGTACACGTCGTGATCGAACGACGCTAGAGCGGCTTCCCATTCGGAGCGTCGATCGAGGGTGATGATGTCCCATTTGCTCACAGGTCGATACCCGTCGGGTGCGAGCCTGCCTGCGCGGC
Source organism: Acidobacteriota bacterium (assembly GCA_022562835.1). Lineage (GTDB taxonomy): Bacteria > Actinomycetota > Acidimicrobiia > Acidimicrobiales > SHLQ01 > JADFOM01. The sequence continues at coordinate 2,735 of JADFOM010000176.1, forward strand.
GATGAGAGCAATGATCCGGTCCTGGTCAGCTTCGTCGAGCAGGTCTCCGCTGGGCAGGCAAAGCCCGTGTTCGTAGATTCGTTCGCCCACCAGACCGCCGGTGAGTGGGTTGGATGCGAACACCGGCTGAAGGTGCATCGGCTTCCAGGCCGGCCTTGACTCGATGTCAGCTTCACGCAGGACCGCGGACACCTGGGTCCTGTCCGCACCGAACACTGCGGGATCGATCGTGATGACGGTGAGCCAGTGATTGGGGACTCCGTAGTCGGCCACCGGCATGAAGTCGATGCCCTCGAGGCCATCGAGCCCCTCTCGGTAGCGGGTATGGATCGCTGCGCGTGCTCGAAGCTTGGCCGGAAGTCGGCGCAGCTGGGCTTCGCCGAGAGCGGCGAGCAGATTGCTGAGTCGGTAGTTGTAGCCGATGTCGTCGTGTTCGTAGTGCTCTACGGGTTGACGGGCCTGGGTGGCCAAGTGACGAGCGCGGTCGATCAATGCGCCGTCGTCGCCGACGAGCATCCCGCCGCCGCTTGTCGTGACTATCTTGTTCCCGTTGAACGAAAGGCACGACAGGTCGCCTTGCGCGCCAGCGGGTTTGTCGCGATGCGTAGCGCCGAGCGACTCGGCTGCATCCTGAATGACCGGTATCTCCCAACGTTTCGCGGTGGCACGGATCGCGTCGTAGTCAGCACATTGTCCGTAGAGGTCGACCGAGACAATCGCTTTGGGACGATGGCCAGCGTTGGTCCTCAAAAGCAGGTGCTCTTCTAGAAGTTCTGGATCGATGCACCAAGTGGAGCGGTCGGCGTCTACGAACGATGGGTAAGCGCCTGCGTGAACAACAGCGAAAGCGCTTGCCGCGAACGTGAGGTCAGAGACGACGACCTCGTCGCCGGGGCCTATTCCGAGGACATCGAGCGCGAGGTGCAGTGCTGCGGTGCCGCTCGTGAGAGCGACGCCATGCGCGGTTCCTGTAGCGACCGCGCCAGCCTTCTCGAATTCGGCAAGATTTGGACCAACGGGGGCGATCCAGTTTGAATCGAAGGCGTCTAGCAATGCCTGACGTTCATCGGCGTCGACCCATGGCGGCGAAAGGAAAATCTGGGTCACTGAGACCCGCCGCCCGCGACCAGTTGTTCGTCGCCGAGAAACTCGGGGCTGGTGAGCTCGCCCTCGTGACCGGTGTCTGCTCGTGACAGGACCCTGAGCAGGGTCGTCGCAAGGATCTTCATGTCTAGCCAGAGCGAGCGGTTGTCGACGTAAAACACATCGACTTCGAACCGTTCCGCCCAGCTGAGTTCATTTCGTCCCGAGATCTGGGCGAGTCCCGTGAGTCCGGCCGGAACCTCATGGCGCCTCGCCTGCTGGGCGCTGTAGCGGGCCAGGTACTCGGGCAGAAGCGGTCTAGGGCCGACCAGGCTCATGTCACCCTTGATTACATTCCAGAGCTCCGGGAGTTCATCGATACTCGTCGAACGGAGAAACGCGCCGAGCGAACCTGTCCGTTCCTCGTCCGCAAGGAGGTCGCCCTGATCATCGATGTCGTTGGACATGGTGCGAAACTTCACCATCTCGAAAAATTGTCCTCCCTCGCCGACGCGGGTTTGGCGGAATATCGCTGGCGGGCCCAGCGAGAGGCGTACGCCAATCCATGTGACGAGCAGAACGGGCGACATGAGAACCAGACCGATCGAGGCTGCGGTCACGTCCAAGAGGCGTTTGATCCTCACGACTCGACCGCACCAGCCGCGGACCGAGCATCGTTCGGGTCTATTTGGGATGAGGCCGACTCGCCAGGAGCGTGTAAATCTGCGAGTGCGCGCGCAGCGAACTGTGCGGGCGTGGCGAGCAGTGCATCGACGATGCTGAAGTCGGTTGGATCACAGCGGCTCACCGAGATCGACGGATGTACGCTCGGGGTAGCGTGTTCGTCGAGCCCGAATAGGTCCTCGTGCAGCTTCTCACCGGGCCGCAATCCTGTGAATTCGATCGAGATGTCGTGGCGCCCGGACCGTTCGATGAGCCGTTCAGCGATATCGAGGATGCGCACCGGTTCGCCCATGTCGAGCACGAGGACGTCGCCCGGCTCACCAATCGAACCTGCCTGCACGACGAGGTGCGCTGCCTCGGGAATGGTCATCATGTAGCGGGTTACGTCGGGGTCGGTAACCGTGAGCGGCCCGCCGCGGGCGATCTGTTCGGTAAAGGCGGGCAGGACTGAGCCGCGGCTTCCGAGGACGTTGCCGAATCGAACGCACACATACGGTCGATCGAGCTTGCTAGCCATGTGTGCTGTCAAGCGCTCTGCGATCGCCTTGGTATATCCCAGCACGCTCGTCGGGTTGGCCGCCTTGTCTGTGGACACGTTGACGAAGCGGTTCACGCCGTGCCGTTCTGCCGCTTCGAGCAGGATGGCGGTTCCCATAACATTGGTCTTGATGCCCTCCATGGGATGTAGCTCGAGTAGGGGCAAGTGCTTGAGTGCCGCGGCGTGAAAGACGACTTGGGGCTTCCACTCGCCGAAGATCTGATCGATGCGTTCACGGTCACGGATGTCTGCGACGACGAGATTCCGTGAGTTGAGAAGCGCTCGTCCCTCGAGCGACATCTGCACGCCGTGCAGCGCGGTTTCGTCGCGATCCAACATGACGAGCTCGGCGGGACCGTGGGCGCTGATCTCGCGGCACAATTCGGAGCCGATCGAGCCGCCCGCCCCCGTTACCAGCACACAACGGTCACGGAGGTATTCCGTAACGTCGGTGATGTTGATGACCGCCTCTCGCGGCATGAGTTCGGTGACGTCGAACTCATGCAGATCTCCAATGGATACGCGGCCATCGACCAGGTCGGACAGTGGCGGCACGATTCGCACCTCGAGCGCGAGCGAGGAGGCGAGGCGGGCAATCTCGTCGACGACGCCAGGATTAACCGAAG
>JADFOM010000177.1 GCA_022562835.1 Acidobacteriota bacterium
GCGAGGTTGGGGGGGTTGTGGGCGGGCGCAAGGTCGTTGTAATCCGCCATGCGCTGCAGGACGTCCTCGGTCAGTTCCAGCGTGCCGGCCTCCCCCCGGATATGTACGGTTTTAAAACCGACTGCATCGAGGTCGTCGATCGAGCTCAGCAGAAAATCACGTTCGGTTTCGAGCATTCTGCGCTCGTCAACGCTCAGCGGACGAGTCTTGTCCTCACTCACCGGGGGGTCCGCCATCACGTTCGGCCATCCTCTGGGCCACCAGTGCAGCGTCGCGGGCATCGGCGGTTTCGCCGAGGACCGACCAGTGGCGGAACGCTGCGGCGAGAGCGGCGGCGCCGACGATGAGAGCTGCGACCGGAACGATCCATACGAGTGCCGTAATGCCTGTTCCCGCCGGATTGAGGTCGATGTCGGGATAACTCCCGATGAGAAAGTCGCGGATCTGGTCGTCCGATCGGCCTTCGTCGATCTGGGTGCGAATTTCGCGTCGAATCTCCCGTGCGATCGACACATCGGACTCGGCGACCGACTGGCCGTCGCAGACCGGACAGGCATAGTCGTTGGCGACGTCATAGGCCCGGTCCGCGTTGGTTCGTGGGGTGCCGTCGTCGATAGCCGCAACCACGAGCGCACCGACACCGATACCGAACACCACGACCCAGAGCCAAGAACGCCTACTCATCGGATGCGTCTTCGCTGCCGGTCGCGGCTGCTTCGAGCCGCGCAATCTCTTGATCGATGAAGTCGGCTGTGACCCCACCGATCACCTTGCGTACGACACGACCGTTGGGCGCGATCAGATACGACTCCGGCACACCCGATACTCCGTAGTCGATCGCGATCGGTCCGGTGTCATCGATGAGTACCGGCCAGTCGCCGCCATTGCGAGCAAAGAAGTCGTCCACCGCCGCAGACCGGTCGTCGAAGGCCAGGCTGACCACGACCGCATCTCCGCTCGCTTCGTGGGTTTCGTCGAATATGACGAGCTCAGGATGTTCGATCACACATTCCGCGCACCAAGTCGCGAAGTAGTTGACGAGAACCCATTGGCCGCGATGGTCCGCAAGGGAGAACTTGTTTCCTTCACGGTCCACTCCCTCGATCGACGGTGCAGCGTTGCCGATCAACGGTGACTTGGCGACCCTGTTGGTGGCAGGTTCACTCGAGGCCAGCAGCGCAACCAATGCGGCCAGAACTAGTGCCACCGGCACCACGATCCAGACCAAACGCCGCCGAGACGGAGTTGGCGCGGTCGCCAACCCATCGTTCATACGTCGACCTCCTCGAGTGCGGCCGGGCTCGAGACCGGATCGGTCCCGCGACGTCGCCGACCAGGAAATGCCGCGAGCACCGTGCCGAAAGCCATCACGCCGCCACCGATCCACAACCAAACGATCAACGGCTGCACCGTCACCCGAATCACCGGCGGCGTACCATCCTCTGGCAAGGTCACAAGCGACAGGTGAACATCGTCGACGAGGCTTGTCGAGACCGAAGGTGTTCCGATCGACTGGCTGCCCGACGGATAGAGACTGATCGCTGGCGTGCGCACGCCTTTGTTGTCCACCTCGACAAGCGCACGGATCTCCAGGCGTTCGGCATGCTCGATCTCCTCGAGTCCGAGATAGGTGACGGTGTGGCCAGCGAGTGTCGCCGTCTCACCAACGTCGAGTTGAAACTCGCCCTGACGCACAAACGACGACGAGGCCGCGAAGGCAACGGCGATGATCACGACGCCGAGATGAACGATCATCCCGCCGTTGGTGCGCCCGACAAAGCCGCGCCAACCCGAGCGACGGGTCGCGAGAATCACCTGGCGTGCAGCCGATCCCGCTGCAAAGCCACCCAGCCCGAATGCGAGGACCGGTGCCACGCCGCGGGCGCCGACCATCAGCGAGAACAACATTGCACCCACGCCGCACCAGGCCGGCCAAAAGAGCCTCTTGGACAGCGTCTCTGCGGACGCTTTTCGCCATGGAAGCACGGGTGCGACCCCCATCATGAACAACAGCAGCATGCCGATCGGCATCGTCATCCTGTCGAAATATGGACCTCCCACCGAGATCCGATCGTCGTTGACCGCTTCCACGATTAGCGGAAACACCGTGCCCAACAGCACCACGAAGGCGAACGCAGCGAACAGAAGGTTGTTGACGAGAAATGCCCCCTCGCGCGATATCGGCGTATCGATTTGACCCGGGCTAGCCAACAACGCACCTCGGGTGCCGATCAGCACCACCGTGACGGTCACGACCAGAGCGAAGAACGCTAACAACCACGGTCCGATCGAAGACTCTGAGAAGGAGTGCACCGATTCGATGACGCCCGAGCGGGTCAGGAACGTGCCAAGGATCGTCAAGGAAAAGGTCGCACAGATCAGCGAGAGGTTCCAGACCCGCAACATCCCACGCCGTTCTTGCACCATGACCGAATGCAAATAGGCCGTGCCGGTGAGCCACGGGAGAAACGATGCGTTCTCCACGGGATCCCATGCCCAGTAGCCGCCCCAGCCGAGCACCTCGTATGACCACCAGGCGCCGAGCAAGATCCCGGTGGTCAAAAAACCCCAGGCGAACAACGTCCAGCGACGGGTCTCGACGAACCATCCCTCGCCGAGTCGACCGGTTGCGAGTGCCGCGATCGCGAACGCGAACGGGACAGTGAATCCCACGTAGCCAAGATAGAGAATCGGTGGGTGTACAGCGACGAGGATGTGATTTTGGAGTAGCGGATTGGGGCCCGGCCCATCGAAACCCGGCGGCGGGTTGAACGTCTCAAACGGGTTCGCTGGTCCCACCATCAACAAGAAGAAAAATCCGGCCACGACGAACAACGTGACCATCGCCCAACCCACGAGCTCGTCTGTCAGCCGGCTCCGGAAACGCATGGCGACCACCATGATGTACCCAGCCAGAATTAGACCCCAGAGCAGGATCGAACCTTCGAGCGATGACCAGATCGACGTGAAGTTGTACAACGCTGGTGTGGCGTGGCTACCGACCCGCGCCACGTAGGCAACCTCGAAGTCGCGCGTGATCAGCGCACGTTCCATCACCACGAAAGCGCCGATAGCTGAGATGGCTAAAACCGACGCATAGGGCAGTGCCTGTTTGAGAACTCGCCGGCGCCCGGTGAGGATCGCTAGCGACAGCGTTGCTGCGGCGACGACCGAGGTCGCGAAGCCGACGACGACGAAGAAGTAACCGAGCTGTCCGTTCACGAAGACCGACGGGTGATCATGTCGCGTCGTCGCAGGCCAGGATGTCGAGCTGTCGATCGGCTTCGGCGATGTTCTCAGGGTTTGCTGCCACGTATTCGTTGTCGTGTTTGACGAGCATCTGCGTGGACTCGAACCAGTATTCGTCGTTGGCGCCGCAGGGAAACGACTCGACACCGTTCGGAGATCCCTCGCGCCAGCGACCGTTCAGCACAACGGGTATCCCGTCTTGGAACAACAGAGCAGGATCACCCTTGTGGATGACATCGGCGCGCTCCTGATCAAACTCCACCGTGAACGCCACTCCGGGTTCGTCCTCGACGAAGGTTTCGGTCACGGTGCCTGGCACGACGACACCTTGCAGTCTGAACTGGCGATCGTTGAGCGAATCACGCTGCTCGATCGCCTCATCGACGGAACGGAAGAATAGGGACTCGTCACCGAGACCGCGCAGCAACAGAAATATCGCTGCGGTCAGTGCCGCCACGATCGCGAGGGCAACCCATGGCTTGTTGCGCCGAGGTGCTGACGAGCGCGGCGTGAGATCGAGGTCGCCAGGATCAGACATGATCGGCGTTGTCGGTCGACATCCATCGGCGACGCGCCGGCGGCACCTCGCTCGACAACTTGCGACCGCGACGCAAAATGGTGACGCTGTACAGCGCCAATACGCCCAGGGTCAGCGCCCAGGCCGCGACGATGTAGCCGACGTGGCTCATGATTCGTCCTTTCGGTCGTTGCCAGCTACCGAGAGTGCGGCCTCGACATCTGTTGTCTCAGCGATGCGCTGCTCCACTGCCAGTGCGACGCCGTACAACTCGAGCTCGGTCTCGAGATGGGCAACCCGGAAGCGGTGAATCAGCAGCCAGGCGCCGATCAGCATGAATATCACGATGCCGAACACGAGCGTGAACAACATCAACCCGTCGATATCGGGGTCGAGCTTGGTCACCGTGGCTTCCTGATGCAGTGTGCGGTCGTCCCACCATTCGACCGAACGTGACACGACTGGGATCATGCAGACCGACAACAATCCGACAACGGCCGCGGCACGCGAGGGCTCGCCCGTCACGCCGGTCGTCGAACGCAACGAGAGGTAGCCGACGTAGAGCAACACGAGCATCAACGCTGTGACGAGGCGCACGTCGCCCCACTCCCAATAGGTGCCCCAGGTCGGACGACCCCAGATCATCCCAGTCGCAAGGGTAAGCGAACCGAACACAACGCCGATCTCGCCTGCGGCTCCGGCGACATGGTCCCACCATTGCGACCCCTTCCACAGCACCATCGCGCTGCCGATGCCGCAGATGGTGAACATTGCGTAACCCATGATCGCCACCGGCACGTGCACATACATGATCCGTACGGTGTCCTCGAGCTCGATATCGGCCTCGGTGACCACGAATGAGAGCCATCCGAGAATTACCAGACCGATCAGGATGACAGCCCCGAGCCAGAGCGTTGCGCTCGAGCCGGTTGTCTCGCCCGGGTTGCTCACCTCGGTCAGCTCTTGTGTCACCGCGACTCCTCCATCAATGCACCGAACGCCCAACCACCGAACACGCCGTAGAACACTGCAAGCGCAGCCAATAGTCCACACCAGCTCCAACCGTTGACCGCGGCGTTGCCGAGCGCATCGTCAAATGCTCGTGTCGCCGAGATCAAGACGGGTGCAAGGACCGGTAGTAGCAATATCGGCAGCAGTGTTTCGCGCATGCGCAGGCCAGCCACGAGCACGCCGTAGAGCGTACCGGCCGCGGCGACGCCAACGGTCGCGGCCACCGCCGCGGCGATGAACAGGAGCGGATCCTCGATCCGGGCGTCATAGAGAATCACGACGGCTGCGATCAAGATGAGTTGTATCGCGACGAGTTGGACCGCCAGAGCAGCCGCCTTGCCCGCGAATATCGACGGTGGCTCCAGGTCACTGAGGCGCAACATGTCGATCACCGAATCGTCGACCTCGATCGAGAAACTGCGGCCGATTGCAAGCACGGCTGCAAAAAGGACCGTTATCCAATACAGACCCGAAGCGGCCTCGGTCAACACGGTGCGGTCGGCATTGAGCGCAAAGCCGAACAAGACCGCAACCAGAACAACAAAAGGCGCGAGCTGGCTCAGCGCGGTGCGACTGCGAAGTTCGATGCGGAGGTCCTTTGCAGCGATGACGTACGCGTCACGAATCATGTCCGCCGCTCCTCCTCGCGATAGATCGCGCCTGCGGCGACGGTTACCTTTTGCAACGACCGAGCTCGCGTTCGTTCGAGTTCGTGGCTCGCGAGGAGCACGGTGGCGCCGGAGGCCACCGCTTGGTCGAACAGATCGTCGACAATTCTTCGGGCCGATTGATCAAGGCCAGCGTGGGGGTCGTCGAGCAACCACAGGCTCGGACGTCGCAGCACCATCGCTGCGAGCGCTGTGCGTCGCCGTTG
>JADFOM010000178.1 GCA_022562835.1 Acidobacteriota bacterium
TCGATCGAGAGGTCGTATTCAACACCGCAGACCGAGAACAGATCGCCGAGTGTCGGGATGTGCGCAGGCAGGTCGGCGCGCTCGATGGCCGAGATTGGCCGGCGCCGCAGCAGAGGCCCGACCTGGCCCCGATGATCGAGTACCACCGACCCATCTGCGGTCATCCATGCATCGGTCTCAAGCCCGGTCGCCCCGAGTCGCAGAGCGAGTTCGAATGCCGGAAGCGTGTTATCGGGTTCGACCGCGCTTGCCCCGCGGTGGGCAAAACAGATCGGTGAGGCCATCGCCATCGATGCTCGCGCTAATTGACCCGGCGCGACCAACCGACCTTGGTCGAGCGCCGACATGGGTCGAACGGCCCACAAATCGGGTCGTAAGACCTCTTTAGCATCTTGGCTTTCGTGCCGATAAATCAAACAAGCCATTAGTGAGCGGAGAGGCCCCATGGCAAGGATTCGAGCAAGCTGCCCAACCTGTGGAGACGTAGAGCTGACGACGTCCGACGTCAAGGTCCGAGTCTGCACCGATGACGACTCGGGGAACTACTCGTTTCGATGTGCACATTGTGCGCTTACCGTCGTCAAGCCGGCCGAGGCTCAAACGATCGACCTACTCGTTGCCTCAGGTGTAAAAATGGAGACATGGTCGATGCCGCTCGAGCTCGGCGAACGTCCGACCGGGCTCGGCCCCATCACCCATGACGATCTTCTCGATTTCCATACCTTGCTCGAGGACGATGCTTCATGGGCAGAAGCACTCGAGCAGCTTGGGTGAACCACACCCCGGGCACTCACCGCTAGATTCGGCGTTGTGTCCGCGTTCTGGCTCTTCCCCTTCGCCGTTGTGGTGAGTTCGGTCTGTGTCATCGCAGCCCTTGTAGCTGCGGTAGCAGAGGAGGCAACTCGCCTCGCTGCCAGCCTTGCTCGTCTCGAGCGTCTCAACGTTGCGACCGACGAGCTGTCGAGAGCTACGGGGCGGACGAAGCGTTCGGTCGGTGTTGTTGTCGACCTCATCCACGACCGCGACTACCGCCAGCCGAGTCATCGAGCACCGTAGACTCGGCCCATGCTGAACATCGGCGGTGGCGAGGTGATCGTCATCCTGCTCGTGGCTTTGATCGTTCTCGGTCCAGCCAACCTGCCAGACGCCGTGCGACAGGTCGGTAAGGCATTGGGGGAGTTTCGCAAGCTCAGCGCTGGGCTTCAGGAAGAATTTTCAGACGTCCTTGACCTTCAGACCGAGGAGGACGCTCGTGCCAGGGGAAAGGCCGTAGCCGAGTCGACTGACACCACTCCCTCGAACGACACAACCCCCGACGAGGTGAGAGATGTCGGGGACGCTCCGATCGCTGAGAGCGATAGCAGCAACGTCGAAGAGTCCACCAGCACCGACGAGACGGCCTAGGTGGACTCGGCGTGAACGATCTGAGCCTCGATGCGTCGCGCATGACTCTCATCGAACATCTGACCGAACTCCGTCGCCGCTTGATCATCTGCGCCGTCGCGGTCGTTGCCGGCGCGCTCGTCTGCTGGTTCTTCTACTTCGACATCCTCGACGTGATGATCAAGCCTTACTGTGAAATGTTGCCTTCCGATGTGCGCCTCAGATCCGCCGCGCTGGCGGGCGGTGACTGCCAGCTCCTTCAAACCGACCCCTTGGAGGGGTTCTCGACAAGGCTCACCGTGTGCGGATACGGGGGCTTGGCGCTGGCCATCCCCATCGTCTTGTGGCAGCTCTGGCGCTTCATAACACCCGGCTTGTACCAACATGAGAAACGGCTGGCGATTCCCTTCGTTGTGGCGGGCGTGGCGCTCTTCTTCCTAGGTGGCGCACTGGCCTACTGGTCCTTGCCTCGTGCACTCACCTTCCTGGCCGAGATCGGTGGACCACAGCTCGTTACGGTCTTTAGTCCAGGCCCGTACCTAAGTTTCATCGTCAAGATGATCGTCGCGTTCGGCATCGCGTTCGAGTTTCCGTTGGTCCTTGTACTACTCCAGCTGGTCGGTATTGTCGAGACCGATACACTGCGCAAGCATCGCCGTCTCGCGATCGTCTCAATTGTTGTGATCGCAGCGGTGCTCACCCCAAGCGGTGACCCGTTCACTCTGCTGGTCATGTCGATTCCGCTCTATTTGCTCTACGAAACTGCGATCCTCATAGGACGATTACATCACCGTCGTCAGGCCAAGAAGTCGTGACCGATCATTCAGACCAACACGAACAGGGTTTCATACTCGATCGTTTTCAGATCGAAGCGATGGCTGCAATCGATGCAGGGTCGTCTGTTGTTGTCGCTGCACCGACCGGCGCTGGAAAGACGGTCATCGCGGAACACGCGGTGGAGAGCGTCCTCGCTTCGGGCGGCCGGTTGTTCTACACGACGCCGATCAAGGCTCTGTCGAATCAGAAATTCCGAGACCTCGTCTCGCTCCACGGCAGCGACGCGGTCGGCTTGCTCACCGGCGATATCGCGGTTCGCCGCGACGCCCGCATCGTTGTGATGACAACAGAAGTTCTACGCAACATGACCTATTCCAACCCCGAGGAGCTCCACGACCTCGCATGGGTCGTGCTCGATGAGATCCACTACCTATCAGATCCACATCGCGGCCCGGTCTGGGAAGAAGTCATCATCCATCTCCCGGCTCACGTACACGTCGTCGGGCTGTCCGCCACCATCTCGAACAGCACGGAACTCACCGACTGGATTCGCTCGGTACGTGGACCTACCAATGTTGTCGTCGAAACCGAACGGCCAATCGAACTGGAGCACCGTTACGCGGTGGCGAGCGCCCGTCACGATCCGATCGAGCTCGTAGCACTTCTCCGTAAAGGTCGATTCGACCGCTCCAACAAACGGTTCGACACGAGCCGCGGCGGGGGAGGGCGAAAGAAGCGCGCTGGCGAGCGCCGCGACGCGACGAACTGGTCGAGGCACTGATGAGCGACGACCTTCTGCCTGCGATCGTCTTCATCTTTAGCCGCGCACGCTGTGACGAGGCCGCCGAGCGCCTCTACGTCGACGGGTTTCGACTCACGGATTCCACGACCGCCGACGAAATCGAACGGATCGCCCAACGAAGCTGTGCCGCGCTTAGCGATGCGGAGCGGGCAACACTGGGTTATGACGGGTGGTTGATCCGACTGCGGGCCGGCATCGCGGCACACCATGCGGGCATGGTCCCAGCGATGAAGGAAGCCGTGGAAGAGACCTTCGCCGCAGGGCTCACGCAGATCGTGTTCGCGACAGAGACACTCGCGCTCGGCATCAACATGCCAGCTCGTTCCGTCGTTGTTGAGAATCTCTCCAAATACAACGGTGACACCCACGAGCTGCTGACACCCGGCCAGTATGCGCAACTCTCTGGCCGTGCGGGACGTCGCGGGATGGACGACAAGGGTGTGTCGATCGTCGCGTGGTCGCCGTTCGTGAAAGCCCAGGAGGTCGGCGACCTAGTCGCCACGACCGATTATCCTTTGAAGTCCGCTTTTGTGCCTACCTACAACATGGTGGCCAACCTCATCGACCGACACGACCGCGCCGAAACCGAGCGTCTTCTCGGATCCTCGTTTGCCCAATTCCAAGCAGACCGCGACGCTGTGTCGCTCAACCGCAAGATCGACAGGGTGCGTCTCGAGGTTGAGCGCCTCGACACCCAGCATGCTGACACCCTGGACCGGCCGGTCCGTCCCGGCGACGTCGTAATCGACTCAGAGCCGCTGCTCGTCATGGCGACGAGCACCCGTAAGGGCGGACGTGTGGTCCTGAGGGCCATCGACCGGTTCGGCCGGGACCGTAGCCTCGACGGCGCTGCGCGTTCCTTCGGCGCGGTCGGCCAACTTGACGACGGCCGTGATGTGCGTGCGGTCGCCGCTGACCGCGATGCGCTGGAGGCGTTCCTCGACTCGTTTGCCTCGCTCGAAGGAACTGCCGCTGAACTCGCGAAGGCCCGCCGCAGACTCTCCAGACTCCAGGTCCACGCAACCAAGCGGGACGGAGCTCTTGTGGCACAGCTCAACCGCGTCCACCAGGTCCTTTGCACGCGTGGCTTCGCTGATGGGTGGGAGCTAACCGAACGCGGTCAACTGCTGAAAGGGCTACACGGCGACCGTGCGATCGTGCTGGCGGCAGCACTCGGAGAGCACCTGTTCGACGGACTCAATGCAGCCGAACTGGCCGGCGTCGTCTCGACCCTGACCTACTATCCCCGCAGCGACGACACGGCGGCAGCTTGGGTCGCCGAGGGTGCCGCGGCCGAGGCTTTCGGGTCCATCTCGACCATCGCGCGATCGATCGCAGAGGCGGAAGCTGAAGCGGGCCTAGATCAGACGACAGGTCCCGATGCCGGATTCTTCGCCTACACGCACGGTTGGGTGCTCGGCATGGGCTTTGAGGATCTCATCGACGACCAAATCGGCCCCGGTGAATTTGTGCGCAACATTCGACAGGTTGGCGACGTACTCTCTCAGATCGGTCGATCCGCTGCTGTTGGCGACGTCGCATCTGTCGCGGTGGACGCGGCTGAGGCACTGCGTCGCGGCGTGGCGGCAGCAACGCTGACCGAATCGGGAGCGCTGAGCGATGACGACTCCGACGAGCCGGCCGCGACATCGATAGCCACCTCGCGCGAGAGCTAGCCATGGGTATCGAAAAGGGAGTGGATTGGGGCCGCGAGACAGCCCTTGACGGCAGCGAACACACCTTCAGCTCAGATCGTGAGGTATCGGACTATCTCTTTACGGTCGAGCCGGAAGCTCCGTTCGACAGGGTCGTGCTGACCGGCGGGGACCTCTGGCGTTCACTGGGCTCACCCAGCCGTGCGCCAAGGGGTGACCGCCGCTTCACGGAGGTGGACATCGACGTTTGGATCGCTCGATTCTCGGGTCAGACCAGGCCATTTGTTGCTCACGCCGTGCTGCGCACACCATTCTGGTCCGGCCACTGCATCGCGGCGATGAACGCCGCCTTTCACAGCGTCGGCAACCTCGCACCGCGCGCACATCCCGGCGATGAACTGCTCGATGTGCTCTTCGTGAAACTCTCAGCGCCGGACCGGCTCAAGGCGCGCACGAGAGTGCGAACGGGCACCCATGTCCCGCATCCCGACATCGACATGCGCCGGATGTCGATGTTGAGCGCCGATCCAGCGCCGCGCGCGAAGTTGTACCTCGACGGCGTGCGGCTCACTACGATCGATGACTTGGAGATCGAACGCGACCGGCGACCTCTCCGGGTCGTGATCTGAGGAGATGAACGCGATGAGCGACGCGGCTACGCGACGAAAGCAGGAGGCGTGTGAGGCGATCGACGCGATGCGCGACATGTTGCTGGCGGTCTCCCACGACATCTGGGAACACCCCGAGCTTTGTTTTGACGAGCACTATGCGCATGACCGGCTCGCAGCTGAACTCGAGGCGGCCGGCCTCGAAGTGACCCGATCCGCGTACGGCCTCGACACAGCATTCGAAGCGACCGCCGGCACGAGCGGGCCGATCGTCGCGGTGTCGGACTGGATGCGCGCGGTGCCCGAGCAGATCCGGCCGTGGGTGCCCAACTCCTACGTCACCCTGGGCACCGACGGCTTCGGATTCTCCGACACCGTGCCCGAGGGAAGGGCGATCGGGACCGAGC
>JADFOM010000179.1 GCA_022562835.1 Acidobacteriota bacterium
TGGCCCTCATAAGCGGTCTCGACATGATGTCCGCCCGTGCCCGTGCTCATGCACCACCACGGCCGCGTGGTCGGCTCGCTCTTCTCGTGCTCGACGGCCGCCTGGGTGTATTGGCAGCTAGCGGCGACCAACGCTAGGGCTGACACCAGTACAACCAACAGCGCTGTTCGCTGCTGTGTTCGAAAGCGCTCTGTAAACGTCAAGGTCGACCCAATCTCATCGAGTGTCATCGTTGAGACACGATATGGCACCCTTGCCCAGCTGAGGAAATCGGGGGCTTGCTGCTGTAGCGACTGAGGCGCAGGTTTGGCCTTATGCCTCAAGGGAGAGCGTGTTTACGCCGAATGAAGTGTGTGACTAGTCAAGGCCACCCGTTTGCCGTAGAGCCACCAGCAGCGCCGCGCACCTTCGACGAGCTCGGCCTCCCCGTACCGTTGGTAGAGGAGCTGGTGCTGAGGCGTCTCGCCTTCGATGGACGCGGACGTATGTCCGAGTTGAGCTCGAAGCTCGCTATTGGCCTGCCCATCATTGAGAAGGTTGTCGGCGAACTGCGCGACAAGAAGCTGCTCAGCTATCTCGGAGCCGCCGACCGTGACATGGCGCTCGAGACGACCGACGCCGGCCACGAGGTCGCCAAACGCAGTGAGTCCCGCAACGCCTACGCCAGTGTCGCACCCGTCCCGATCACCGAGTACACCCGCGTCGTTCGGTCACAGACCGTCCGCTATGTGGTCACGCAGCAACACTTAGATCTGGCGTTTAAGGACATGGTGCTAGACCAATCGATCCTCACGAAGCTCGGCGCGGCGCTGGCAGGCAGCGGCGCAATTTTTCTCTACGGGCCGCCCGGCACGGGAAAATCTTCGATTGCGGACCGTATGGTCAACGTCTACGGCGACATCGTCTTGATCCCCCGTTCCATCGAGGTGGACGGCCAGATCATCAGTGTCTACGACCCCTCGGTGCACATCCCGGTCGAAGTCGACATGCGCGGTTACGACCAGCGTTGGATCCCGTGTCGACGACCGTGTGTGAAGGTGGGTGGCGAGATGACAACCGCAATGATGGAGATCAGCCGCGACGTCACGACCGGTTCACAGACAGCGCCGCTTCAGATGAAAGCCAACAACGGCCTCCTCGTGATCGACGACTTTGGCCGCCAGGCCATGGCGCCCGAAGAGATGTTGAATCGGTGGATTGTGCCGCTCGACCGAGGCATCGACTATCTGACGTTGTTCGGTGTCACGTTCGAAGTGCCATTTGAGGTCCGGGTCGTGTTTTCGACCAACCTCGCGCCTGCGACCCTCGGCGATGACGCCTTCTTCCGCCGCATCCCGACCAAGATCCTGGTCAGCGGCATCAGCAAAGAGATCTTCAACTCGATCTTCGAGCAGGCCCTGATCGCCAACGGCATGCAGGCCGACCCGGGCGGGCACAGGCGTGTCATGGAACTCGTAGCCAGAGCCGGCGATGGTGAACTGCGTCCACACCTCGCGATCGTCTTCAGTGAGATGGCCAAGTGGCTCTGTTCATTCGAACGTCGGCCGATGCTGCTCGACGCGACGTTGGCCGACCGCGTCGCTGAGATGCATTTCGGCGAGGGCGACGGCGTTGCTGTACCACAACCGGATGGTCCTGCTGATGAGGTGAACCTCATGCAGCTGCTGCATTCGTTGGAACCTTCACAGGAATCCCCAACGAGTGCACTCGGGGTGACCGAGGGGATTCGAACCCCCGACCTCCGGGACCACAACCCGGCGCTCTAACCAACTGAGCTACGACCACCATGTAACGGGAGCCATGATAGGCGGATAGGACTTGGTTTTGGCGCAGTTTCGGAGCCCTGTCGACCGTTCAACCGATGACCGATGATCACGTCGATGACGTTGTGGTCGATGGCACCGTGATGGTCTGACACCGAACGCTGCGATTCGCGTGGGCCCCTTTGACGCTGCTTCAATCGCCGCCTCCCACCAAGAACTGCGGCGAGAGCGTAAACTCGTTGGGCCTCCGTAGCTCAGCCCGGATTAGAGCAGCGGGCTTCTATCCCGCCGGTCGCAGGTTCGAATCCTGTCGGGGGCGCGTTTGACATCGCGTGGAAGTTCGCGCCCTAGAGTCCGAGCCATGGACGATCTCGACGATGCCACTCCTGCCGCCTGGTTTACGAGGGCGCTTGAAGTGCCCTCCGAGCAACGCTCAGTGACCGTAAACGGAGCGCTGATCAACTACATGGACTGGGGTCCACACGATGCCCCCGGACTTGTTTTCGTGCACGGTGGAGCGGCGCACCTTCACTGGTGGAGCTTCCTGGCGCCCCTTTTTGCCGATCAATATCGGGTGGCGGCGCTCGACCTGTCCGGTCACGGTCGCAGCGGTCGACGCGAACAATACGCATTGGAGGGTTGGACCGATGAGATCGTCGCGGTGGCAGAGGAGCTCGAACTGCCGGGACCGCCAGTAGTCATCGGCCACAGCATGGGCGGCTTTATCACCCTCGCCACCGCTGGGCTGCACCCCGACGCTGTAGCCGGCATCGTCGTGATCGATTCTCCCGTCTTGCGAGAGGATCCCGAGTCGGAGGAAGCTCGGCAGGGCAACTCTTTCCGCCCGCCCAAGGTTTACAAGACCGCCGAAGAGATGGTCAGCCGGTTCCGCACGGTGCCCGAACAGGAGCACTACGTGAGCTTCATCATGGACCACGTCGCACGGCACTCGATCGTCGAGGTGGAAGGTGGGTACACGTGGGCGTTTGATCCAAGGGTGTTTTCGCCGTGGCGAAACGTCGTCGACGACCTGCTCACCACCGTGAAGTGCAGGGTCGCCCTATTCGGCGCGGAATACGGTCTCTTGACCCATGACATCGGCGAGTACATGTATGAACGGCTGGGCCGCGTCGCCCCTGTGGTCGAGATCCCCGAGGCGGGACATCACATCATGTTGGACCAGCCTCTGTCGTTGCTCACCGGCCTACGAACCCTGCTCGCCGACTGGGAACATTCGGTCCCCATAGCCGCTCGTCATTGAGGCAGGTGTCAGAGAAAGCGGAGGTCCTGGTCATAGGGATAGAAGTCGGGGATATCGCCGCGTGCGTGTTGACGCTGGAGGCTGGTCCAGAACTCGACGTCGAATAGGTCACTGTGCATTTCTAGAAACGCCTCGCGGACCGGCTCGTCGAAATGGATGAACGTGCGGAACTGCTCAGGGAACACATCGTCGGGGCCTACCGGAAACCAAGGGTCGGCCGCCATCTCGTCCTCGTAGCGGTCCGAATCGGGAATCGACCTGAAGCGACAGTTCTCGAGCAACGTCAGCTCGTCATAGTCATAAAACACTACGTCGCCGTGGCGGGTCACGCCGAAGTTCTTCGTGAACAGATCACCCGGGAAGATGTTCGCTGCGGCGAGATCCTTGATCGCATGGCCGTAGTCGATCGCGGCGGCCTTGGCCCGTTCGAGATCCATCTCACGGAGATAGAGGTTCAACGGGTAGAGCTGACGTTCGGTGTAGGCGTGATGTAGCACCACCTCGCGGTCGGTCACCGTCACACGTTCGGCTGTCAATTCCACAAGTTGTTCGAGCAGCTCGTCGCTGAACCGGTCGCGGTGAAAGCTGAGTTGTTCGAACTCCTGGGCGTCGACCATGCGCCCTACGCGATCGTGACTGAAGACCAACCTGTACTTGCCCATCACTTGTTCGGGCGTACATTTCTTCGGTTGGTCGAAGCGGTCACGGATTACCTTGAAAACAACGTTGAAGGACTCGAGCGTGAATACGAGCATCACCATGCCTGGCGTGCCCCGGGCGATCTCGAACTTCGATGTCGAGTTACGCATGTGGCGATAGAGCGACCGATACAGCGATGTCTTCCCGTGCTGGCTGTATCCAATGGCCGTGTAGAGCTCTGAGATCGCCTTCATCGGCAAGAAGGACTTGATGAACCCGACAACCTCGGCGGGGTGCGCCCACTCGACCTCGAGATAGGACCTCGTGACGCCGAACACCCGGCTGGCGTGTGACTCGGTCAACAGCACCGTGTCGACGACGACACCCTTTGTGGTATGCAAGAGCGGGACGACGAACGGGCAAATCCTGTTGAGATGCCGAATACGTCCGACGATATAAGCGCCCTTGTTGCGGAAAAATAGTGGCACCACGCAGTCGATGCCCGACACCGCGGTCGTATGGAATTTGTCGAGTAGGTACTCCTCGACGACCTCAGCTGTGCGTTTCGCGTCGGCCTCGAGATCGACGAACGTCGTGTCCATCGTTGCGTCGTAGTCCTCGAGGATGCGTTGAATCCACTCCTGGACGCCACCGTCGGGGGAGTACGTTCGGTAAACCAGGGCGCGGCCCTCGCCGCGGGGCAAGGCGGTTGGCCCGAACCAACGGAACTCGAGGTCGTTGTCCACCCCAATCGTGGTAAATACCCGCCGAGTCACCGAGTTGAAGAACGTCTCGGCAAGCTCGACATCGGACCGACCGTCGATCATCTCGGCATAGATCCAGCGGGCTTGCTGCCACATCTCCTTGCGCGCCGCGGAGTCGAGACTTTCGAGCGTCTCATTGGTACGGCGGACCGCCAGCTCGACGATGTCGCGGTGCAGACCGAGCCTTTCGTTGGCATCGACCTGCGCCAACATCCACTCGCGTCGATCAAAATGCCCCGCCGATCGCCGCGTCAGCGAGTGAAAGTTGCCGTGGTAGTCGACAAATGCCGAGTAAATCGTCTCCGCGATTTCGTCCGCGACAGGATCGATCGTCATATCGGACCGCGGACCGCTCGTTGCGTCGTTCGTGTCTATTGGACGACCAACTCGATCAGTCGAGCAGTTCGTATGCGGGCAGCGTGAGAAACGCCAAGAACTCGTCACCGAGGGCAACGGATTCAAAGACGTCTCTGGCCTGGGCTAACGAATCGGCTGAGGCCGGGTCGGCCTCGACGATCTGCGCGACTTCTTCGTTGATCACGGAGCGAACGAAATCTGCGGTGATCACGTCGCCCTCGGCAGTCGATCGGTTGTGATGCACCCACTGCCACAACTGTGCCCGGCTGATCTCGGCGGTCGCTGCGTCCTCCATCATCACCCCTTACATTAAAGCTCGTGTTTACGATCAATCCATGCCCGGTTTCTTTTTTAAACGCATTGATCAATTTCCAAAATCTCTTATTGGTTTCTTTGTGAACCGTTTGAATTCTTGCAGAATAATCAATATGGGTAATTGCAGGAATATCCGAACGATTGCAATAGAGTTTCTCTTTTATGGACAACGAATGATAATCATTGGGTAATTGTTCTCTTCTATTTTCGACTACGGGCTGAACGATCAGCATATAAGGAGAGGTGCCATTGTGCTCGAAATATTCATTGCAATCCTCAGCCAATACTGATGGTGCAAATGGCCTGAAACTTTCCCTGTATTTGATCTTTAGGTTGAGCTTTTTCTGCATTTCTTTATTCCGGGCATCTCCGAGTATGCTCCTGTTTCCCAAAGCCCTGGGACCGAACTCCATCCGGCCCTGAAACCAACCGACGATATCGCCCCTGTCCAGTATCTCAGCGACCATTGGCAAGAGCTCAGGATCTTCCATTTCAACGTAGTTGGCATCGTACGCATCGAGCTCCTT
>JADFOM010000180.1 GCA_022562835.1 Acidobacteriota bacterium
CGCAGCCGCCGACGACACAGGGACCCAAGGACAACGGCGGCGGACAAGGCAGCTGAGGTCCCTTTGGCGCGCTAGGTGCGCGACAATGCGGAAGTGAGCACAGATGACGCCTCAGAGATCCATTTCGGCGATCGCATGTCCGACTCAGAAAATCTCATGTGGATCATCGAGCACGATCCACAGCTTCGCTCGACCATCACGATGCTCACCCTGCTCGACGGCACTCCCGACCGTCATCGTGTCCAGCACCGCATCGAACGAGCCACTCGCCGCATACCCCGTCTCCGTCAGCGCGTCGTCGCCAACGCACATTCGATCGCTCCACCTCGCTGGGAGGTCGATCCATCTTTCACCCTCAGCTATCACCTCCGGTATATGGGCCTTGGCGGTGAAGGAACGCTCTCCGAACTCATTGAGATCGCAGAGCCGATCGCGATGCAGAGCTTCGACCGCGCCCGTCCGCTGTGGGAGTTCACCATGGTCGAGGGGCTCGCAGGAGGCCGGTCTGCGCTGATCATCAAGGTTCACCACAGCATCACCGACGGGGTCGGCGGTGTGCAGCTCATGCTCGAGACCTTCAGCCTCGAGGCGGACGCCGATGATGGAGAGATGCCCGCTGCACCGCAGGCCCGATCGGTGGGCCAACCAGAGCGTGCAGCCGATGCGCTGCGGTATGAGGCCGAACGTCAACGTGGCTACGCGAAGGACGGCTGGACGTTGTTGAGACAGTTCCGAGATGACCCGCTCGGCACCTCTCGAATGACCGCCGACGTCGCCGCATCCGCCGCTCGAACCCTGCGTCCTACGCTGAGCCCACTCAGCCCCCTGTGGTCGGAGCGTTCCCTGAACAACCGGCTCGACACCTACTCGCTCAGCGTTGCGCAGATGCGCGCGGCGGGCGCGACGGTGGACGCCAAGCTCAATGACATCTTTGTGACCGGTGTCTGTCGAGCCGTGTACCTCTATCACGAACGTGCCGGTGAGGGCGTTGATGTTTTGAGGATGGGGATGGCGATCAGCACCCGCACCGAATCGACCAATGGCGGGGCGGGCAACCAGTTCACGCCAGCCCGCATCGAGGTTCCGGTCGCCATCGAAGACCCCATCGAACACATCCATGCGATCCGGGCACTCGTCCTCGAGAATCGCGAGGAACCCGCCCTCGAACTGACCAGCCAGATAGCTGGCGTGTTGACGAAGCTCCCGAAATCCATCCTCACCAACATGTTGGGCATGATGCTGCGTGGCGTCGACTTCCTAACCAGCAATGTTCCCGGCATTTCGGTTCCCGCATATCTGGTCGGCGTTCCCGTTACGGCTCAATATCCGTTTGGTCCGGTGTCGGGCGCAGCTCTCAACGTCACGCTGCTCAGCTACTGCGATCAGGCGTTCCTTGGCATCAATGCCGATGTTGCATCGATCGATGACACCGAGGCATTCAAAGAGTGCCTCGACGAAGGCTTCGCCCCGTTGCTCTCCCTCGCCTAACCCGGGCTGTAAGCCGCTTTTCTGTTTTTCTGACCCCCAGGATGCCGAAAAGGGCGCTCTAGGGGTCAGAAAAACAGAAAAGCGGACGATAGGACCGGTTGTGCTGGAGCTAGCAGTGGCAACGGTCAGTGACAACAGTCAGTGACAGCGGTCCAAAAAATACCAACCATCGCAATCAGGGACGTTCAGCGACAGAACTAACCGATCACGCGGCGTCGCCTTCAAGACGCTTGGCGAACTCGGCGGGAGTCGCAAGATCCTCGCGACTGATCGAACCTCGTTCGACACCATTGTCGAAGGTCACTCGATGACGCACCCATCGAAAGCCCACCACCGTGAGCACTCGTCCTCGAGTTCCCGAGGGAATTCCAGGCAAGTCGTTTGCGGCAACGACCCACATGCGTCGCTTGAGCGGTTCTAGGGTTTCGGGCTCAGAATTCTGCGGCATTGGATTGGAAGGATATCGTTGCCAGGGCATTCGATGCGCCATCGGACAGATGACGCGACGCCCCACGCTCAACGACACAGATAGGGAGCCAACCGCATGGACCTCGGATTCGACGGAGAAGTCGCCATCATCACCGGTGCCGGAGGTGGGCTCGGACGCTGCCACGCCCTCGAACTCGCGCGCCGAGGCGCACGTCTGTTGATCAATGACCTCGGCGGATCTGCAGACGGTGAAGGCTCCTCTGCGACACCGGCACAGTCGGTCGCCCAAGAGGTCATCGACCTCGGTGGCGAGGCGATCGCCAATGGCGACAGCGTCGCCACCGTCGAGGGCGGCAAGGCCATCGTCGACGCAGCGCTTGAAGCGTTCGGTCAAGTCGACATCGTCATCAACAATGCAGGCATCCTTCGCGACAAGACCTTCCACAAAATCACACCCGCGGAGATCAACCCGGTCCTCGATGTCCACCTCCGCGGCGCGTTCTACGTCACCCAGCCCGCATACGTGCACATGCGCGAGAAGGGCTACGGTCGAATTATCAACACAGCGTCCAACGCTGGCGTATTGGGCAACTTCGGCCAGACCAACTACGGCGCGGCCAAGATGGGACTCGTGGGGTTCACCCACGTGCTCGCCGTCGAGGGACGCAAGTACAACATCAAGGCCAATGCAATCGCTCCGGTAGCCGCAACACGGATGACCGAAGAATTGCTCGGCGCCCTCAACGAGTTTCTGGAGCCCGAACTCGTCTCGCCGGTCGTCGCCTATCTGGCACACCGAGACGTGCCGGTTTCTGGCGAGGTGTTCTCCGTCGCTGGCGGCACGGTTTCGCGCTTCTTCATCGGTCTCACGCAAGGCATCTTCGATCGTGAACTCAGCGCCGAGATCGTGCGTGACCGTTTCGACGAGATCCGCGATCAGGATGGCTATGACGACTTCGCCCCAGGCAACACAGGCGAGATTAAAAAGCTCGCCGCGATCCTCGCCGGTTAGTGCAATAGGTCGGCGCGAGCGAACGATCAGCTGATGTGGATCGATCAATCCATTAGGAAGATGGGTGCACCTGCCGATAGGGAGACATGAGCCCCGGCGACGCAACCTCCACCGCACCGAACACTCGTCCCGACACTGCAACGGTCGAAGGTCCGGTCGATGTAGTGGACGGCAAACACTTCGCGCAGACTAGACGCGCTGCGGCTGATAACGGTCTTCCCGTCTGGCCAGACGACGCCTTCACAGAGATCGCGCCGCGTTGGATACGGAGCTTCGACGCGCGCCGCTAGGGTCCTCGCCTGTGATGGCTACCCCCCGGTCTGTCGTTGAGCGCCTCGACGACACGGTCGACGAATGGTTCGAGCAGTTGCGAGGCAACAACATCGCCGATCGGGTTTTCTACACCGCCTCAGAACTCGGTGACTTCAGCCTCATCTGGCACATGGCCGGACTGGCCAAAGCCCTCGGCCCGGCAGGTCCACGCAGTGCGGCGCGCCTGAGCACGGCATTAGCGCTTGAGTCTGCTCTGGTGAACGGCGCAATCAAGTCACTGTTTCGCCGAGAGCGCCCGATCGCCGATCCGCTGGATCGGCCGCTCAAACTTCGCCAACCCCGTACCAGCAGTTTCCCATCCGGGCACGCGAGCAGCGCGACGGCGGCGGCCATCATCCTTTCTGAGGGATCACGTTATACACCGGTCTATGCGGCGTTAGCAGTGGTCGTCGCTACCAGCCGCATCCATGTCCGCATTCACCACACGTCCGACGTTTTGGCCGGAGCAGCGCTGGGCGCGGTTCTCGGCATCACCGCTCGCCGCATCGGACGAGCGATCAGCTGAGGCGATCAGTTGGTCGCGGAAACGGCTTCGGTATGTAGCTCGGGTTCGAACGGCTTCAGCAGCTCTAGGCGAACATCGAGCAGCAGGTCGGCGACCTCTGCGGTCGAGACAAGCTCGCGGCTCTGAATTTCGCGCAGCCCTCGATCGATGAGCTCCAGTGCTTCGTCTATCGACTTTGCTTCGGTCATCGTTTCGACCTCCTGTCGCTCCAACACCGACGCGGTGTGTGGCAACAGCTTACCCATGTCCTTCGTCAAGCGTGACGCGGAGAACGGTCTCGGGATCAAAAAGGGTCACCGTACCCATCATTGGATGGCCCATCGAGACAGTAAATGCGAAGATGAGGCCATGAAGCTCAACGGCAAGGTGGTCGCTGTCACAGGCGCCGGCGGCGGCATCGGTGGCGCACTGGCGAAGCGATTCTGTGATGAAGGCGCTAAATCGGTGACTCTGATCGATCTCGACGAGCAGAGCGCTCAACAAAACGCCGACGCGCTGTCGTCGCCATGGTTCGTATGCGACGTGGCCGATGAAGCAGCGTTGGAAGAGGTCATCGACCGCATCGAGCAAGACAGCGGTCCGATCGACCTGTTCTGCTCCAACGCTGGCGTGGGCACAGCTGGTGGGGTGGACGCATCAAACGCCGATTGGCAGCGCACATGGGAAATCAACGTGATGGCGCAGGTCTATGCAGCCCGCATAATGATTCCCCGGATGATCGCACGCGGCGGTGGCTACCTGCTCAACACTGCGTCCGCGGCGGGATTGTTGACCAACCTGGGTACCGCTCCCTACGCCGTCACCAAGCATGGATCGGTCGCTTTGTCCGAATGGCTGGCGATCACTCACGGCGATGATGGCGTCGTCGTGTCTTGCCTGTGCCCGCAAGGAGTCAACACGGCGATGCTCAACGACGGAGTCGGTGAGCTGGCGAGCGATGCAGTGCGAGCACAAGGGGTCATCGAACCGTCGGAGGTCGCCGATGCAGTGATCGACGCGCTCGACGAAGAACGCTTCTTGGTACTCCCCCACCCCGAAGTGGCCAGGTACGAACAGAATCGTGCGGCCGATCACGACCGCTGGATCTCCGCCATGCGAGGGCTCCAACGCCAATTTGGCCGATGAACCTGGTCGTTGTGGAGCCGGGAGGGCTTGCACTACGGCTAGCCATGCTGCATCTCGAACTCGACGTAGGTGACCGCGTCGAGGCTGTGATAACGAGCCCTGACCTTGTGGCGATGTCCTTTCATGCTCTCGCAGCAGGGGCGGGATTCGACGTCGTCAAGACAGACCAGACCGACACGACAGTCATCGATGTCACGCTTGAACGTCTCTGGACATTGCCCGACACCGTTGGGCCAAAGATGGCGTTGCTGATCTGCGGACTCAACCCGAGCCCCGCAGCGGCCGACACGGGGGTCGGCTTCGCCGGGCCGGGGAACCGCTTCTGGCCAGCTGCAATTCAAGCCGGCATCTTGTCGATCGACCGCAATCCGCTGTCGGCGTTGACAGATAGTGGGATTGGCATGACAGACCTCGTGAAACGCACGACGCGCGCGGCGCGCGAGCTGCGCGCGGCGGAGTATCGAGGGGGCCTCGAGCGCATCGAGGCGCTGGTGGACCAACTCCGCCCGAGAGCCATCTGTTTCGTAGGGCTGGCGGGGTGGCGTGCCGCGGTCGATTCGAAGGCAACCGTCGGCGAGCAGGACGGATTGCTCGGCGGTCGACCTGTCCGCCGCTGTCACGGTCGCCATCAAAGGCGAGTTCGATCGGCACGCGCTGCTCACCGCGGATCGCGCCCAATCGGTCTACCGGGCCACGGTGAGTAACACGAGACTG
>JADFOM010000181.1 GCA_022562835.1 Acidobacteriota bacterium
ACGTCAAAAGGCGACCTTGAGCAGCCGCAAGCAGATCGCCGAACTCCTTGCCGAGGTACCGCTATTCGCTCGCTGTACGAAACGTGCCCTGGCAACGATCGCGCGCCACGCCGAAGTTGCCTCGTTCGAGGGCGGCCAAGACCTCGTCATCGAGGGAAACAAGGGCGACGCCTTCTTCGTACTTCTGGAGGGAGGCTGCACAATCACAAAGGGTTCAAAGAAGCTCGGAGACGTCGAACCCGGTGGTTACTTCGGAGAGTTAGCACTCCTTGACCCTGCACCACGCTCGGCGACGATCACAACGACTACTCCCAGCACGGTTGCTGTCCTAGGACCACGAATGTTTCGGACATTGGTGCGAGAGTATCCAGACCTCGCAGAGGGCCTTCTCAGCGGATTGGCCGCACAGTTGCGTGCCGCGCGCGCAAACTGAACCAACTTCGAATCGGCCACTGCCCGGCTGGCCTGTCAATCGCTGAGTTGTGTGGTCCAGTCGACGGGGTATACGAGCTGTGTGCCGATTCCTTTCAGTTCAACCTCTCGAGGTAATCCGAACACAACATCTCCGCGTGCGGCGACTATCTCCTTCGATAGCGCAGACACCAAGATCTCACCACCGGCCGCAAGGCTCGCGACCCGAGCCGCGATCGCAACATGGGTGCCGAAGAGGTCACCTTCCTCGACGAGAACCTCCCCGGTATGCAGACCGACGCGGACCCGCACGGAGCGCTCCAGATCCCGTCGTTCGTGTTCGGCCAGATCCTGCTGGACCGCAATCATGCACATCAGCGTCCGGCGCGCACTGGGGAAGCTCATCATGAACCCATCACCCTGGTTCTTGACCTCGGTGCCGCCGAATCGCTTGAGCTGACGCCGAATGAGTGTGTTGTGTAGTCCGAGGAGCTCGAGCCAGACCTGGTCGCCGAGCTCCAGGTTTCTCTGGGTCGACGATTCGATATCGCTGAACGCGATCGTCAAGGTCCCCTGATCGGCGGGCAGTTTCGCCCTCGCTAGATCCTCGTCGGTCATCGACGACGCGATTACCTCAATCGACGTTTTGTGAGGACCGCTGCCGATCGGTGATGCGCCGGCAGCGAACGTGGTTTTCTGGCCGGAACCAGCTGCGACTGGACCCAACGCAGGTTCGGCGGCCGAGTCGGGGACGCGTTCGATGGTCATTTCGCCGGCCCGCGCAACCGACCCAACGGCGAGCTGCGTCGGCTCGTTGAGCGGAGCGCCGTCGACTGTGGTGCCGTTGCTCGAACCAAGGTCGGTGATCACAACCGTGCCGTCTATGACAGCCAGTTCGAGATGTCGACGTGAAACCAACGGGTCGACCACGAGTAGTCCTTCGCATTCTCGACCAACCACGATCGGATCGTGCAGCTGCAGGTAGAGCGGCGTTCGACTCGGCTCGGTCACGACGATCACGGGAGTGTCCACGCCAACGATGTTAACTTCTGGATCTTTCTGCTGTAGCAGCTTCTACATCCGCCGAAACCGGGGCACGGCTCAACCAAACTCAGGTATGACGTGTTTACCCATCAACTCGATGGTCTGCATCGCCTTGTCATGCGAGATGTTGTAGGGGTTGATCAGGCACAGCAGCAGATCGACGCCGGCCTCTTCGTATTTCTTTGCCATCCGTACGGCATCGTCGGGATCGCCACAAACACAGGCGTTCACGTCGATCAGGTAATCCATCGACAACATTTCGAGGAGCCCCTGGTCGACCGCGGCTTTTGCGCCTTCGAGGTATTCGAAGGTGTCGAGACCGCGGTCGTCTTCCATCTCCGCGATCCACGCGGGAACGCTGGCCACAATCTCGACGGCCTTGCGCGGATACCACATGAACGATTCCTCGGCGACGTCTCGTGCCTCTTGTGCGGTAGGCGCAACGTTGACCATCGTGAACGTAGCGGCCTGGTCGTTGACGAACTTGCCGATTGGGTCGGTGCATGCCGCGATTCCTTCGCGGTAGATGTTGATACGTTCAGCGACCGCGTCGGTGTCGGTCGCAACGGCGAAGGAGCAAAGACCCAGACCGAGCTCGCCGACAGTTCGATGATTTTTCGGGTCGCCGGTCGCGCCCCAGATCGGCGGGTGAGGGTCTTGGCGGGGCTTGGGAATAACCCGACGTTCGGGCATAGAGAAGTGCTCGCCCTCAAACCCATAGGTATCGTTGGTCCAACAACCGACTACGTGTTCGATCGCTTCGCGCCACGAGTCACGAGATCGGTAGGGATCGACGCCGAAAGCCTCCATCTCGGTGCGACTCGACGAGCGACCGGTGCCGAGATCGACACGGCCTCCGCTAATGAGGTCGAGCGTGGCCACCGATTCCGCGGTGCGCACCGGATGACGGTAGCCCTCGGGCATCAGGCGTACGCCGTAGCCGATGCGAATGTTCTTGGTCTTTGCCGCGATCGCTCCGTAAAGGATCTCTGGGTTGGAGCAGTGCGAATACTCCTCAAGGAAGTGGTGTTCCACGCTCCAGAACGCGTGGAAGCCCATCTCGTCGGCATAGACCGCCTGCTCGATGGTGTTTTGGTAAGCGTCATACTCGCTGTCGGGGCCCCATGGCTGGGCGACGGGGATCTCATAGAACACGGCAAATTTCATGGCGCTACCTTAGAACCAGTTCTACAGCTCTGCATTTCTCGATATTTCTGCCACAGCATCCGGCGGCGACCCGCAAGCACAAAAGCGAGAAGGGCTAGGGTCTGTCGATGGCGACGACAGCAGTGCCGGCGACGGCAGATCTATGCGACGACCACGGTGAAGCGGTGAGCGTGATTCCGGTTGCGTTCGAGCACTTCGGTGCCCATGAAGCCTTCATGGGTCCGGTCTCGACACTCGCGGTATTCGAGGACAACAGCCTCGTGCGCAGCGCCCTCGAGGAGCCTGGCGACGGGCGCGCGCTGGTGATCGACGGCGGCATGTCGACCCGCTGTGCATTGGTTGGCGGCAATCTAGGTCAGCTTGCGGTCGACAACGATTGGGCGGGCATCGTCGTTGCGGGGGTGATTCGCGACGCAGCCGAGATCAACGAACAGCCGATTGGAGTGCGAGCGATCGGCACTTGTCCCCGCAGGAGCGTGAAGGGCGGCATGGGCCAACGCGACGAACCCATCGTCATCGCTGGCGTGCGAATCGAACCGGGCCACTGGATCTACGCCGACCTCGACGGCGTGGTCATCAGCACCTCGGCACTACACACGTGAGCCCGACGGGGCCACTGGCCGATCTCGGCACAAAACCAGACGATGACACTCTTCTCGCGGCGTTCCTCGAGTGGTCGACCGATCAGGGCCTCGAGCTGTACCCGGCACAGGAAGAGGCCATCCTCGAATTGTTCGCCGGCAACAACGTGATCTTGAAGACACCCACCGGTTCGGGCAAGTCACTCGTTGCGTTCGCCGGTCACGTCGCCACTATCGCCAGGCAGGGTCGCAGCTGGTACACCGCCCCGATCAAGGCGCTGGTGTCGGAGAAGTTTTTCGAGCTGTCAGCGGAGCTGGGTGGACAGAACGTAGGGATGATCACCGGTGACGGGTCGGTCAATGCCGCTGCCCCGGTGATCTGTTGCACGGCCGAGATCCTCGCGAACAAGGCGCTGCGCGAAGGCACGAACGCCGACGTGTCACTCGTCGTCATGGACGAGTTCCATTACTACAGCGACCCCCAACGCGGCACCGCATGGCAGGTGCCACTGCTCGAGATGCCCCAGGCGCAGTTCCTTTTGATGTCGGCGACCCTCGGCGATACGGACTTCATCCAATCAGACCTCACGGCGCGGACCGGGCGACCGACCACCGTCGTCAAGAGCACCGACCGACCGGTGCCACTGCACTTCGAGTATCGCGAAACGCCAATCCACGAATCGATCGAGGCGTTGCTCGAGGATGGCCAGGCACCGATCTACATCGTGCATTTCACCCAGCGCGACGCAACCGATCGAGCACAGAGCCTGACGAGCCTCGGCGCTGTCAACAAAGGTGAGAAGGCAGCGATCCGAGAGGAGATCGGTCACTTCCGATTCGATACACCGATCGGCAAGGACATCAAACGTTTCCTGGCCCATGGCGTTGGTGTGCACCATGCAGGGCTGCTGCCGAAGTACCGGCGCCTCATCGAGCGGCTCGCACAGAAGGGTCTGCTCAAGCTGATCTGTGGCACCGACACGCTCGGCGTCGGTGTCAATGTGCCGATCCGGACGGTGTTGTTCACGCAGCTCTGTAAGTACGACGGAACGTCGACCCGCGTGCTCGGCGTACGCGAGTTCCAGCAGATCGCAGGTCGTGCCGGGCGGCGTGGCTTCGATGACATCGGCAACGTCTGGGCCCAGGCCCCGGCGCACTGGATCGAGAACCGTCAAATGGAGGCAAAAGCAGCAGTCGATCCAAAGGCACGCAAGAAGCTCGTCCGCCGCAAGGTCCCAGAACGCGGGTACGCCCACTGGAACGAGGAGACCTTCGACAAGCTCGTCAGTGGTGTGCCTGAGGCATTGACGAGCAGCTTCGCGACCAGTCACCAGATGCTCATGAATCTGCTCGACCGACCGGGCGACGGATGCGCGGCCACACGTCACCTCTTGGTCGACAACCACGAACCTCGCGCCCGTCAACGCAAACACATCCGACGCTCGATCTCGATATACCGATCGTTGCTCGACGCTGGCGTCATGGAGCAGCTCTACGAACCAGATGAGATGGGACGAGTGGTGCGCATCACCGTCGATCTCCAGGACGACTTCGCTCTCAATCAACCGCTGTCGTTGTTCGCACTGGAGTACATCGAGGCGATGGACCCAGCCGACGAGGGTTATCAGTTCGACGTTTTGTCGGTGGTCGAGGCAACGTTGGAATCGCCACGTGCCGTCATTGCCGCTCAACGCAGCAAAGCCCGTGACGAGGCGATCGCAAACTGGAAGGCCGAGGGGATCGAATACGAGGAGCGCATGGAACGTCTTTCCGACGTCGACGCTCCTCAGCCACTGAGCGAAGAACTCGGCGCCGCTTTCGAGATCTTCGTCGGCCATCATCCCTGGGTTGGCGAAAGTAGGCCTGACCCGAAGTTCATCGCCCGTGAACTGCTCGAGACCGGCTACACATTTCGCGACTATGTCACGCACTATGGCCTGAAACGGTCCGAGGGTGTGTTGTTGCGTTATCTCACCGACGCCTACCGAGCACTTCACCAAACGGTGCCCTCCACGGCGCGCACGCTCGAACTGAACGAGATCACCGAGTGGCTCGGCGAGGTCATCCGACAGACCGACTCGAGCCTGCTCGAGGAGTGGGAGAAGTTACAGAACCCCGATGAGACGCCACAATCAGCCAGTTCAGCACCCGCGGTCGACGAACGACCCGATGTCACCAGCAACATGGCGGCTTTCGGAGTGATGGTGCGCAACGAACTCTTCCGTTGGGTACAGCTGCTGGCGCGGCGCGACTACCGGGGTTTGTCGGAGCGGCTGGCGGAATTCGACCAGAAGGTAGAACAGTCGGTCATCGAGGAGGCATTCACTCCGTATTTCGATGAGCACGCG
>JADFOM010000182.1 GCA_022562835.1 Acidobacteriota bacterium
AAAGGCATCGATCTCCCGCTGCAAGGTGCGGGTGTGCCAGGTACGACTCAATCCGTCGGATCGGTAGCTCGTCGACTCTGTCTCGAGCGTCATCGGTGCCGAAACGATGACGGCGTCAAATCCGAGCGGCGCGACGAGATCGGCATTGGTGGTCGAATGCACGCCACCGTCAATGAACTCGTCCGGTCCAATCCTTACCGGTTCGAACATGGCTGGTACCGCTGAGGACGCGGCCACCGCTGACCCGAGATCGGTCGAGGGAAGGTCGTCACGGCCGAAGACCGCTCGCTGCGCGGTGGCCAAAGACACGGTCACGATCCAGGTTGGCGCGTCGGGCCAACCGCCGTCGTGGAGCTGGTTCGTCCGTTCGATCAGTGGTGAGAGTGGCATCGAACCGCGCGGCATCGCTCCCGCGAGGCTTACCGCAGGGCGACCGCGACGCAGCGGCCTGATACCACCAGCGATCATGCGAGCAGACGAAGGCACCCCGAACCCGGCGAACTTTGCGTCGGACAGGTCGACAACCGTCGTGGCCTTGGCGCCGATTGCCTTGCCCTCGGCGGACATCTCCTGACCCGTCGCTCGTGCGAAGTGGTCTGCCGCGCTGATGCCGGAGCGAATGGTCGAGGCCGTGCTCGCTCCTGCGGAGGTACCGACGATCAGCTCAGCTGAGCGCGGGTCGAAATCGAGCACCTCGGCGACACCGGACATGACACCGACGTGGTAGGCCGTACCGAGTACGCCTCCAGCGCCGAGAACGAGTGCGACGGTTGGTTCTGTTGATGACATTGTGACGATGTTAGCGAGCAACTCGGCTACGGCGTTGGTGTCTGCGATCGAACAGCGTTGGTGTCTCGATGTTGTGAGCGTTAGCGAGCAACTCGAAGGAACTCCCGAGGCCCTTGGGCCGAAGAGTTCCCGTGAGCGTTAGCGAGCAACTCGAAGGAACTCCCGAGGCCCTTGGGCCGAAGAGTTCCCGTGAGCGTTAGCGAGCAACTCGAAGGAACCCGAAGGGTTCCCGCGAACTCGCAGCAATAATTAGTCGACGTCAGCCACCGTGGGAAGTTGCTGCTGTGCCAGCGCGGAAAATCGATGCTCGAGCTGTGTGCGGAACGAGGGTTTCGTCGCGATCAAGAAGGTGTTCTCGCGAATTCCCTCGAGCACAGGGGCAAAGGCCGCCGCAGGGTCCATGCCGGCCGCGGTCATATCGCCCAGCGCTTCGGCGATAGCGGTCGCGTCGGCACTGTTATCGCTGCCGTAACGTGTTGGGCGCGCGCTGGCAGTCCGTGAGATCTCGGTATCGAAGGCACTAGGGGTGAGAACCGACGCTCCGATTTTCGCTCCTACCGCTGCGAGATCGTGCGCCAGGCATTCGGTCAGGCTGAAGGCAGCGGCCTTTGAGGCCATGTATGGGCTCGTGAACGGTGCAGAAACGTAGGCGGCGACCGACGACGTATTCACGATGTGGGAAGGTCGATCGTGTTCGAGCATGCGGGGCACGAACGCGCTGATCGCGTGGATGATCGCGAAACAGTTGACGTCGAACGCCCAGCGGAAGTCGGCCACCGAGCGTTCCCACATGAGCCCACCTTGGAAGACACCAGCGTTGTTGCAGAGCACGTCTACGCTTCCGAAGGCGGCGAATACATCGTCGGCGAGCTGGCGAACCGAGTTCTCCTGGGCCACGTCCACCTCGAACGCGATCGCTGCGTCACCGATCGAGTCCGCCACGTCGTTAGCGGCGGCTTCATCGATGTCACAAACAGCAACAGCAGCACCCTCTCGGGCGAATCCACGCGACAGCGCCTCGCCGATTCCACCGCCTGCACCGGTGATAACCACCGCGGCCTGGTCATAGTTGATTTCGGTCACTGTTGCATCCGCCCCACCTCGTCCGCTCCTGCCGCACCTGTTGGTCGATCCGAGTCGATATCAGGGGTGGCGGCCGCATCAACAATAGCCATGTGAGAGTGACGGACGATGTGCTTGCCCAGGTTCGGACGACGGCAGGTCCGAGTGCGGCAAGACGGTAGACTGGTCGGTCCCCGCCAGCAGCGTTTTGGGACGCCCGACGTCCAAGGAAGTGCCTATTTCCGACGAGTTGATCCTCGAACAGCAACACATCGATCGCGCGTACGAGTGTCTCGAACGCGCTCGCACCCTCGCGAATCGATTGACGAGCATGGTCGAGGTGGGCGAAGGCGGTACCGAGCAGGCGCGCTATGAACGCGACGTCATTCAACGCCAGGTCCTTGCAAGGTTGACCGAACTGAATCTCGGCGATGCGTCTCTGGTGTTCGGACGCATCGATCACGACCCAGAGCACGGGGGTGATTCGTTTCACATCGGACGCATGGGGGTGTGGAACGATGATCAGGACCCAGTGGTCGTCGACTGGCGGGCTCCGATATCCGAACCGTTCTACAGGGCCACCGGCGCCGAGCCATTAGGACTCCGGCGCCGCCGCCATTTCACCACCCGCGGCAGCACGTTGGTCGACATCGACGACGAGATGTTCGGCGACCTACGAGGCCTCGACGATGGGAGCCTGCGAGGGCACGGGGCGTTGATGTCCGCCCTCGAAGGAGCGCGCAAGGGCCGCCTCGGCGATGTGGTCGGGACGATTCAACGCGAACAGGATGCTGTGATCCGCTCCCCGCAGCAGGGCATTCTGGTCGTGCAGGGTGGCCCGGGCACGGGCAAGACGGTGGTGGCCTTGCACCGCGCCGCGTACCTTCTCTATACGCACCGATTCCCACTCGAGGGCCAGGGCGTGTTGGTCGTGGGTCCCAATCGTCTGTTCCTCGCCTACATCGAGCAGGTCTTGCCATCGTTGGGCGAGGCTGGCGTCGTACTTTCGACCATCGCCGACCTCGTGGACGGTGTGCGCGTCGATGGTCTAGAGGATGAGGGCGTCGCTCGAGTCAAGGGCGATGCTCGCATGGTCGACGTGCTCGCCCGTGCCGTGCGTCAGCGCGAGCGCCCACTGCGCAGCCGTCTCGTGCTGCCGTCCGGGTTGCAACGTCTCGGCGTTTCCGTTTCGACGAGCAAAACGATCGTGACAGAGGCACGTCGCCGCTTTCGAACCCACAACGCGGCTCGCCGCTATGTGGAGTCGGAATTGTTCGCGGCGCTCGCCGAAAGCGGACGTGACCAAGAAGCGTCGGTGCTAAGGGATCGACATAGCGACTCGCTGGAGGTGCGTGAGGCGCTCGAATGGATGTGGCCTCGGCTCACGTCGGCCCACCTGCTCCACGACCTATTTGGATCCAAAGCGCTCCTGGCGCACGCTGGCGGGGATTTGTTCGCGGAAGGCGAGATTCAGCGTCTGTACCGTCCACGGAGCGAACACGCTGATTCGGTGGTCTGGACCAGAGCCGACGCACCTCTGCTCGACGAGGCGGCTGCGTTTCTTGGACCGCCATCCAAGACTCGCACCAAGCTCGACGTTCGCACATTCGGACACATGGTGGTCGACGAGGCCCAGGACCTTTCACCAATGGAGCTGCGCGTGTTGCGCCGACGCAGTCTCAACGGATCGATGACATTGGTTGGTGATATCGCTCAGGCGACCGGACCGTGGGCCAACGAGAGCTGGGACGGCGTGGTTGCCCCTCTGCAGCAACGCCACGAAACTCGCTTCGAGGAGCTCACGATCGGCTACCGGATTCCGGCTCCACTGATGGGCGTCGCAGCGCGCGTTCAGGCGGTTGTTGCGCCAGCGTTGGCGCCGCCCAGGGCGGTTCGAGAGTCGGGTGATCCGCCCCGGTTTGTCAGCGCCGAGAACGATCTTCCTGCCGCACTCGTGCGAGCCGCCCGGGCCGAACTGAATGCGGTGGATCCCGGCAATGTCGCGATGATCGTCCCCGTCTCACTGATCGCCACCGCCAGCGAGGCGTTGAGAGCAGCCGGAATCGATTTCGGACGAGCCACCCGAAGCGGCCTCGAGAAACGTCTTGCGGTCGTACCGGTGGCTCTGGTCAAAGGCCTCGAGGTCGATTCGGCGATCGTGGTCGAGCCAGTCCGCATGATCGAGGAAGAACGTCAGGGACTACGTGCGCTTTATGTGGCGCTGACCCGAGCAACCCAGCGGCTCACGATCGTTCACCACGAGCCGCTGCCGGAGCTCTTGGTGGGCGACTGAGTGCAACAATTTTCGGAGCCCGCACGCGAGTGGTTCCAAAATACGTTTCGCGCCCCAACGGCAGCGCAAGCCAAGGGTTGGCCAGCGATCGCGGCTGGCGATCACACATTGATCCTCGCCCCGACCGGCTCGGGTAAGACGCTCGCTGCGTTTATGTACGCGCTTGATCAGCTGGCCAGCGCCGACGTTCCAGAGGACCCGTTGCGGACCAGGGTGCTTTACATCTCGCCGCTGCGAGCGTTGGCGGTCGATATCGACAAGAACCTGCGAGCTCCACTGTCGGGGATGATGCACGCCGCGGAGCGTCTCGGCCTGTCCATTCACACACCAACGGTCGGAATTCGGACCGGCGACACACCGGCAAAAGAGCGAAGAGCGTTGGTCCGCCACCCTCCCGACGTGTTGATCACGACGCCCGAATCGCTCTTCTTGATGCTCACCTCAGCGGCCAGGGAGACATTGCGCTCAGTGCGCTACGTGATCATCGACGAGATCCATGCGATGGCGGCGACAAAGCGCGGTGCGCATTTGGCCGTGTCGCTGGAGCGCCTCGAGGAGCTGACGGCGCAGAGTCCACAACGCATCGGGCTGTCCGCCACCCAGCGCCCGCTCGACGAGATCGCCCGCTTCCTCGGCGGCTCGGACGACGAGGGCCCACGTCCCGTCACGGTGGTCGATGCCGGTGTGACGCGTGAACTCGACGTCGAGATCGTGGTGCCCACCGACATGGCGAGGCTCGGTGAAGCCGTCGAGCCGTCCAGCGACGATGGACCCGACGGTCCCGGTCGGCGCAGCATCTGGCCTTCGATCCATCCCCAGTTGCTCTCGTTGATCAAATCGCACTCATCGACGATCGTGTTCGTGAACTCGCGTCGGCTGGCCGAGCGTCTCGCTACCCGGCTCAACGAATTGGCGATCGAGGGTCAGAACCGTTCCGACGAGCAGACGGGGCTGCCCCCCGCGACGGACTTCGTACGTGCTCACCACGGTTCGCTCAGTCGTGAGAGCCGTCTCGAGATGGAGGATGCGCTCAAGTCTGGGCGAGTCAAGGGACTCGTCGCCACGAGTTCGCTCGAACTCGGGATCGATATGGGAGCGGTCGACCTGGTCATCCAGGTCGAGTCGCCCGGAGCGGTGGCGCGCGGACTACAGCGGGTGGGCCGAGCGGGTCACCAGGTCGGAGCGGTCAGCCGCGGCAAGGTGTTTCCCAAGCACCGCAACGACCTTCTCGAGGCAACGGTTGTCGTCGCTCGAATGCACACGGGTGAGATCGAGCACACGCGTTATCCGCGCAACCCGATCGACGTCGCCGCTCAGCAGATCGTCGCGATGTGTGCGATGGACGACTGGCCCGTGGAACAACTCGCCGAGCTGCTGCGTCGCGCCGAG
>JADFOM010000183.1 GCA_022562835.1 Acidobacteriota bacterium
CGTCGCGCGGCTGATCGGCGCGCCGCCGGGCTACGTCGGCTACGAGGAGGCGGGTGGCCTGACCGAGGCCGTGCGCCGGCGGCCCTACCGCGTCGTGCTCTTCGACGAGATCGAGAAGGCGCACGTCGACGTGCAGGACATTCTTCTCCAGATCATGGAGGACGGGAAGCTCACCGATTCGCAGGGTCGCTCGGTCAATTTCCGTAACGTCGTCCTGATCCTTACTTCGAACCTCGGTACCAAGGATCTTCACAAGCTGACGGGCTTCATCCATAAGGATGGTTCGACCTCCGTGCTGGACCGGATGAAGGAACGGATGGACGAGGCACTAAAGAACCACTTCCGCCCGGAGTTCCTGAACCGTCTCGATGACATCATCTACTTCCGCGAGTTGACGCTCGAAGAGGTAGGCGAGATCGTCGACCTCATGTTGGATCGGGTCGAGGTGCAGCTGGCATCTCAGGGGCTCGGCCTTCGCTTGACGCAGCCCGCAAAGGAGTTTCTCGCCAAGGACGGATATGACCCCGAACTCGGTGCTCGACCGTTGCGGCGCTCCATGCTTCGCCTGCTCGAGGATCCGCTCTCGGAGATGCTGCTCTACAAGCAGTATCCAACTCCCACCGATGAGGAGGGTCTTCCGGTCATCGCAGGCGACATCATTGTTGTCGACGTTATCGAAGATCCCGAGGATGCGAGCCGGAACGTACTCACCTTCAACAAGGACCCCGACGCTCATTTCGAGCCGCCCGTGGAGCTCGTCGAAGCGGAAGCCTGAGCGAGTCCATCCCGGAGTTCTGTCATTGGGCGAGCTGGCTAGAGCGCCGCAGGAGTCTCCTGGGATTGACGTTACGTCGCTGGGTCGCTGCGGTGAACCACCCCCGCGATCGATCTACCAGCGCGGCTCGTCGTCCATCTTGTTCTCGGCGCGTTGTCCGCGCAGGGTTGACCGCCTAGTGTCGCTCCGATGAGGAATGTGGCCCAGACGTGGCGTGCGGTGCTGGGCGCTGTGGCAGTCGCCCTACTCGTGACCTCGTGCCGGGTCGATACCACAATCGATGTCGTGGCCGACGAGGATGGTTCGGGGTCGGTCACGGTGACCGTCGAGCTTGATGAGGAGGCGCTCGAAGCTGTCGGCGATCCTGCGAACACGATCAAGTCGGCTGATCTGACCCAAGCAGGCTGGACGGTAGAGGAACCGGTCATCGGTGATGGCGCGACAATCGTGGCGTCAAAGGACTTCGCTAATCCCGTTCAGTTCACGGCCATCATGACCGAAATATCGGGGTCGGGCGGGCCTCTGTCGGAGTTCACGATGGAGCGAAAGACACCGTTCGCTCGAACGACCTGGGAGATGACCGGAAGGATCGATCTCTCAAATGGCCTCGAGGCATTCGGCGACGAGGCTCTAGCCGACATCGTCGGATCGCCGATCGGCTGGACGACCGAGGACCTCGAGGCCGAGTTGGGTGTTCCCGCGGCGGAGGCGTTTGGCTTCGAACTTCGGGTGACACTCGACGGATCGATCGGTGGGAACGGGTCAAAGACCGAGGATGGCGCTATGAGCTGGACGCCTCGGCTCGGCTCGGACCCAGTGGAAGTCAAAGGTACGGGGAACACCGACAACACCACAGCCTTGGTCTGGGTGGGGCTTGGGCTCGGGGCGTTGGTGGCGCTTGCCGTCGTGCTCGGAACGCGGCTGTTGAGGTACATGCGGCGTGACAGCAGGGACTACGTCGACGATGCACCTACACCGAAACATGCGGCGGGCGCCAGCCGCGCGGCCGATGGAGCGGTGAGCGAAGGTATGGATACGGCGGATGCCCGTCTTGAACTTGTCGTGCTCGGCGGGGCCGGTGTGCTCTATGAGGTCGGTGATGTAGCGGAGCGCGTGATGTATCCGCTGGCGCGAGATCTTGGCAGTGACACCGAACTCGAGAGGGTCATAGAGCTCTACGATCAGACGACCCTGGGACGGCGAACGACGATGGAGTTCTGGCAGGCGCTCGGGCTCGGCGGCGACCCTCAGGCGCACGATAGGGACTACCTAATGCGGGCGAGGCTGTCGGCCAACGTGATCCCTTTCATCGAGAAGATGCGAGAGCGGGGTCTTCAGCTCGCTGTGCTCGACAACGACAGCGCCCACTGGTCGAGCGGGTTGCGGCGCCGATTCCGACTCGACGACAGCATCGACCACTTCGTGATCAGTGCGGAGGTCGGCGCCCGCCTGCCGGACGAGTCGATGTTCGAGGCACTGCGTAGAGCGTCGGGTGTCGGCCCGGCGAACATGTTGTATCTCGGCACGGTCGAGTCGCATCTTTCGGCCGGAGCAGATTTTGGCATGGCGACCGTTTGGTTCGCACCGCCAACCGGGGTCGCTACGGGTGAAGCTCGAGTAGTCCGCGGATTTCGGGACTTCTTCAAACCCGTCACGACGTGAGGGCGCCGTCCACTTCGATGTCACAGCCGGTGGTTAGGTTTGCCCGATGGCCAAGCGCGCGATTCGATACGAATGTTCGTCCTGCGGCGAACTGTCCAGCTCGCACCTCGGGCGATGTCCGTCATGTGAGCAGTGGGGGACGTTGGTCGAAGCGGTGGTTCCGACCTCGAGTGAACACACCCGCGGGGCGGTAGGCACCGCTGCGGTGCCGGTCGGCGAAATCACCGCCGGATCCGAGCCCATGTACCTGACCGGCCTTCCCGAACTCGACCGGGTTCTGGGTGGCGGGCTGGCGGCTGGTTCGGTCACCCTGCTCGCGGGCGAGCCCGGGATCGGCAAGTCGACGTTGCTGTTGCAGCTCCTAGCATCGTCTCTCATCAAGGGTCCTGTGCTCTATGTCAGTGGCGAGGAGTCGATCCAGCAGGTCGCTGAGCGAGCCGAGCGTATCGGTGCTGACCGCGCGGACCTGTTGATCATGGCCAGTACCGATCTCGACGAGATTGTCGATCAGGCGACGCAGAGGAAAGCCTCTGTCATGGTGGTCGATTCGATTCAAACCATCGTCGATGCTGAGGCCCCCGGTGCGAGAGGCTCGGTCGGCCAGGTGCGCGGTTGTGCAAATCGACTGGTTCAACTCGCCAAGACGACCGACATTACCGTCGTGATCGCGGGTCATGTCACCAAGGACGGCAGCATCGCAGGGCCTCGTGTGCTCGAACACATCGTGGACACGGTGCTGGAACTCCGCGGAGATCGTCACGGTGAGTTACGGATGCTGCATGCTCCCAAGCACCGGTTCGGAGCGACCGGTGACGTCGGTGTGATGTCGCTGAGCGGCGAGGGTCTCCAACCCGTGCCCGATCTCTCGGCGATGTGTCTGGCAGAGCGTGTCGAACACGTACCCGGTTCGGTCGTTGGTGTGACCCTCGAAGGGCACCGGCCGTTGTGTGTGGAAGTGCAGTCCCTTGTTATCAAGGCCCATGGAAATCCACGTCGATCTGCTCAGGGTCTCGATTCGAATCGTCTACAACTCGTTCTAGCCGTCATCGAGCGGCGCCTCGGCCTTGTCCTGGGCGACAATGACGTGTGGGCATCGGTGGTCGGTGGAGTACGTCTTAGCGAACCCGGCGGCGATCTAGCGGTCGCTCTGGCGGTGGCTTCGGCGTCACTGTCGATCCCGCTAGAGCCAGACATTGCGGCCTTTGGTGAGCTTGGCCTAGCCGGGGAGCTGCGCCAAGTCGCTCGGTCGACCGAGCGGGTTCGGGAGGCGGTGCGGCTCGGTTTCGACCGGATCCTGGTGCCGGCGTCGATGCCACTCGGCGAACACGAGGCGCAACTGATACGGGTCGATTCGATGGCCGCTGCCGTGCGCTCGGTCGGCTTGGTAGCCCCCGCGGTTGCGGTCTGAGCTGAGTATTGCCTTGGGCTGGATGAGTCCGAGTCAGCGCGACCGGATCTCCATCTGGTTGCGATCGAGGATGACGTAGCGTCGCTCGTTCTGTTCGAGCCACCGGAGCTTTACGAAAGAGGCGATTGCCTTGTTGACGCGTTCGCGGCTGGCTCCGACCATGCCGGCGAGTTCCTCCTGGGTAACCGGCAGCGCGAACTCGTCCTCGTCGCCCGCTATCTCGAGAAGCCTTTTCGCAGTCCGACCGGTGACATCGAGAAACACCGAATCGGCGAGAGCGCCGTCCATGCTGCGCAGGCGTTGGGTCAACATGTCGACCGCGCCCCACAGCTGCGCTGGATCCTCGTCGTAGAGCGCCCGAACCGGCTCATAAGGAACGACTAGCACCACGGACGGCTCCAGAGCTCGAGCGGCAGCGCTGCGACCCATCCCGTCGAAGAGTGGCATCTCGCCAAACACGTCACCTGGCTCCATCAGAGCGACCACGCTTTCGCGGCCATCGAAGGACTGATTTGCGATCGCGATCAGACCTGACTCGACGACGAAGAGTTCGTTGGACTGGTCACCTTCGAGAAAGAGTTCGTCACCACGCTGAAGCGGGCGGGTCACGCACGCCTCTGCGAGGCGTTCGAGCACCGCTTCGTCGATGGTCTGAAAGATGTTGACATTCTTCAGCAAGGTTGTGTCGGTCATTTGGAGAGCCATCCTAGGAGGTATGACGGTTCCGGTCCCAAGCGAATCCACCAACGACTCGCGTCCTGAAGTATGGACGATCATCGTCGCTGGTGGCGGTGGCAGTCGGTTCGGAGGCCCAAAGCAGTTTGTGGATCTCGTTGGACTCTCGATCCTTGAACGATCGGTTGAACCCGCTCTTTCTGTCAGCGACGGGGTCGTCGTTGTCGTGCCGGCGGGATTGGAGGGCGAGGCAGCAGCCATTGAGGGCACTGTCGTGGTGGCCGGTGGGGAGTCCCGTTCGGCGTCGGTACGGGCTGGTCTCGCGGCGGTACCGGCGTCTAGCGCTGTCATCTTGATCCATGACGCCGCCCGCCCCTTGGCATCCACAGAACTATTCCGCCGCATCGTCGATGCGGTCCTCAGCGGATCCGCCGCGGTTGTGCCCGGCGTCGCCGTGACGGACACGATTCGCCGCCGGACAGGCGGC
Source organism: Acidobacteriota bacterium (assembly GCA_022562835.1). GTDB lineage: Bacteria > Actinomycetota > Acidimicrobiia > Acidimicrobiales > SHLQ01 > JADFOM01. The sequence goes on from JADFOM010000183.1 coordinate 5,008, forward strand.
ACCGTCGATCGTGATGCCATCGTCGCGGTGCAGACACCTCAGGGATTTTCTGCGGATGCCATTCGAAATGGTCACGCGAGCGGAGAACAGGCCACAGATGATGCGACACTGGTAGAACAAACCGGCATGGCCGTCACCGTGATCGAGGGTGAGCCGCAGAACATCAAGATCACCACGCCGCAGGATCTATCGATCGCGTCCGGCTGGATCGAAGGGATGCGCGAATGATCACTCGAATAGGGCTCGGCTACGACGTTCACGCCTGTGACCCCGAGTCGACCAAGCCTCTGGTGCTCGGTGGTGTGACGTTCGCTGATGGCCCAGCGTTGGTCGCGCATAGCGATGGCGATGTGATCACCCATGCGGTAATCGACGCGTTGCTGGGCGCCGCCGGGCTCGGTGACATCGGATCATGGTTCCCCGACGACGACCCAGACCTTGAGGGTGCAGACAGCGTCGCGCTGCTGGAGAAGGTTGTCGCGGCCCTCAAGGACGAGGGCTACGCGATCGGCAAC
>JADFOM010000184.1 GCA_022562835.1 Acidobacteriota bacterium
CCCATCCCCATCGGCTTCGGGAGATCGTCGTTGGCCGCCTCCGACCCAACTAGGACCACGACGCCGCCCTCGTTGACCAGCCCGGCCTCCAGTAGCGCGTTGGTGATGACGTGGTGGCCGATCAGGGATGCGGCGAAGCACATCTCGATGCCGTCGCCGGTGCGATCGAGCGAGCTGGGAACCATCCCGGCGTTGAGAAGGACCGAATCGAAGCCGGTACCGCGTCGGACCAGCTCGGCCGCCGCGCCCCTAGATGATGCGAGTTCGGCGACGTCCACCTCGAGGGTGGAGAACGGGTCGACACCTGTGGCCTCGACGAGTTCCGCCCGCGCCTGTTCTGCCTTCGCCTGGGTGCGGCAGGCCAGCACGATCGAGTGGTAGCCCAGCGCCGCGAGCTGTCGTGCTGCTTCGAAACCGAGGCCGGAGTTGGCTCCGGTCACGAGAGCCGTGCGTTGCTGGTTGCCTGCGTCGGTCATGATGAATCGCTCCTTTTGGACTGCGCGGTCCCGATCCTAGCCAGATCATCGTGAGTGGCGTGAAGACCGTCGTGTTCAGCTAAAGACGATTGCGTACAGCTTGCATCGGGACAACGACCCTGCCGTAGGGAAAGTGAACACAGCACCTAATCGGGCCATAGGGTCGCAATGACAGGTTCTCACTAAATCTCGCGTTAGGGCGCGTCGTAGTTCGGGTCGTGCTCGTCCATGATCGCATCCGCGATGGCGATGAGGTCGGTGGTGTAGCCGGGGTCGTAGTTGTAGGTCGAGAGATCGACTCCATAGATAGCCCGGAGCCAGACGAGCCGGCCGAGCTCGACGAGGATGTCGTCGGGGTGCCCAAAGGCGTCGCTAAAGATTGCATCGCCTGATTCACTGACGAGCGTGTCGACGTCGGGGAGCTGCCCGGCGTCATAGAGCTCGTACAGCTCGACCGCGGCCTGGCCGTAGGGAATGCTGTAGAAGTCGACACCGGGATACTCCGCGCGCAGGTCATCGATGATGCCGTGAAACAGCGTGTGGTTACCGTGCCAGTTCGAGATGTACTCGCTGGCGGGGCCGCTGCCCGGATTGGTCCCCCACGGCAGGGCGACAAAGAAGCGGGTGTCGGGGTTCTGTTCGAGGGCGTAGTCGACCCACTGGTAGTAACCCGTCATCGACGGGTAGGTCGGGTGGTAGGTCATTCCGAATAGGTCGACGTCACCGGTGTCGAGGACCCCCTGGATCTCGTTGCGGTTCGCCACGTTGTTCCACATCGCCTCCGGCGCTCCGTTCGCGCCACCGGCGAACACGTCGTCCTGGGTGTGATCGCTGAACCCAGCATTGGAGGCGTGGAACGGCATCCCCTGCACGAACGGGCGAAAGAAACTGTGGCCGATGAACAGCGAATCGAAGCCGGTTGCCACGTCGGGCCGGAAGATCGCCACGAGCGGCGGCACGGTCAAACCCCGAGCCGCGTCGACGAGGTCGGCCTCGACTTGGAAACTGCAGGTGTTGTCGGTGGCATCGGTGCAGTAGTTGACCCAGCGGTGAAAGTGCCAGTCGGGCGCAGCCACGCCGGTGTAGGTCTCGTCGTACTCACCGACGATCAGGTTCTCCGTGCAGTTGGTGGATCCCGCGGTGTGGTCGGCTTGGGTGCAGTCCCTCGTCCCGCTGGCGGATGTGACGTCGCCCTCGCCGACTATTTCGATGGGGTGGGCGCACGCCGCTGCCACCACAACTGCCGCCAGAAGGGTGAGGAGGAGGCGTGGGCGTCGGATTGTCATGCTGGGTGCTCTCATTGGCTTGCCGCGGTCGATTTGTCCGAGCTCGACGGGTCGGTCCGGCTCAGCGCCGAAGGATACATGCCGCGCTTGCACGTTGACCTCGTCGGGAGAGCCACCGATCCGGCGGGGCCGTGCGCCACCGATGGACCAGCAACGGTGAAATCGACCCCGATAAGATCAGCGAGGTCGTCGTCGAGCTGTTCATCAGCGGTGTCCGGTCACACTGACCGAGCCCGCTACCGCGCCTATTGGGGTGGAGGGACTCATGAACGATGAACGCCGTGAACAGTCGCGGAGCAGCACCGGATCGGGACCTCTACGAATGTCAAACTAAGACACCCGATCTGGTTCCTTGGCCTCAGGCTTTCCCTCGTCGCCGAGGTAAAAGGGCATTGGTCCTACGGTCATGCTCGTTGATCAACGGCATCACGTCTCTCTCCACGCGCTGCAGATGTGATGCGTCGTCTATCTCACCCCACGCAAGATGTTCTTCTCGATGGACGTATATGGGCGCCGCGGAAGAGGCCTCCACTAATCCATATTCGTAATCAAGGAATGGCTCATCAAGGCACTTGGATGCAACCGCATCACACATCGAAGAGTATGTGCCGATGCTGAGCTTAGAGATACCCACCAGCTCAGCATCTAGTGACATTAGCGATGCAGCATCCTTTGACATATCAACCAACAGGCCCTCTGCGTTAGTCTCGATGTAGACCTCATCACTAGATCCAGTCCAGTCGCTGCCGAGTACTACGTCGCACTCGGCCCTTTCTAGGAGCGAGATTAGAGCGAATCGCTCGTAAATGATGTCCGACTCGAGTAGTAAGAAATCTTCATCGAGCACATCACGCAATCCTGCCAGGGTCTGCATGCTCCCCGATGTTGCGTACTCGGCGTTGAGGTGACATTCCACCGTGGGTCTGTCCATTCCGAGGGTGTCGTAGTGGTGAGCGCAATGCCCGGTGCCAAGGATGATCCTGTCGATGCCCACCGACTCAAGTAACCCAAGCGAACGAGATATCAAACTCTGCCCGCCCACCTCCAGAAGGCCTTTCGGCTTCGTCTTGAATTCCTCACCGAGACGCGTGCCGCGGCCCGCCGCCAAAATAACTGCAGTGGTGATCAACTTGCGCCCTTTCGGAAGACCACGTTGAATCGGTGCGCACTGTTGAGGCATCCGACCATGTCAGACTCAAATACTTCGGCATCCGCGGCCCGGTCGACGATGACTCCGCCGACATCGAGGCCGAATGTCGGGGGCCGTTGCGACGACTTCTGTGGCATGCGGCCCTCCTCTTCTGTCTCTTTGATTGATTCGATCTGGACCTGGGTTCGGCCCCATTCTGGCCGGACTCGCGCGGGAACGTACCACCACCAACTACCACCCACCCGGACGGCCGTTGGAGACTCATAATCGAAGGTCGCAAGTTCAAATCTTGCCCCGCTGCCATTTTCCCTGGTCAGCCGTTGAGCGGACCATGCGCTCTGCCGTGTCAGGCGGCCTTCGGCCGTGGCTACCGGCCTCTTGCATCACATACCGATAGACGATACGCTATCGGAATGTTGGATGTGAATGAGCAGGTTGCAGGAGCGTTGTTGCGCTCGGCGCGGGTCCGGTCGGGCCTGTCGCAGCGGGCGTTCGCGGATCTGATCGGGGTGGCTCAGCCGACGTTGTCGGCCTATGAGTCCGGGCATCGTCAGCCGACATTGCCGACCCTGATGAAAATGCTGGCTGGCGCAGGATTTGAGCTTCGGCTTGAGGTCGTTGAGCGTGACACTCACGATGCGGTGTTGGCCGAGTGGGAGTCGTCGCTCGATGACGCGACCCGAGATCGGCTGCGTCGTCAGGGCTACCGGCTTGTGACCGATGCCGCCTGAACTCGACGACGAACACGTCGCTGCCGTCTGCCAGGTTCTGCTCGACCATCACGTTCGGTTCGTGGTGATCGGGGGAGTCGCAGCCCGACTGCATGAAACCGGCCATGCCACCGTCGACATCGATATCTGCGCGGCTACCGATGAAGACAACCTCACGCAGCTCGCATCGGCGCTGCGCGATCTCGGGGCTCGGCTTCGAGTCGAGGGTGAACCCGACGGCGTGCCGTTCGACCCGCATCCCGACTTGCTTCGTCAAGTGACCACGATGACTCTCGTCACGAAGCAAGGACCACTGGACCTGTGTTTCGCGCCAGCGGGGTTTGCGGACGGATACGACGCACTGGTCGGCCAGTCCTTGACGATCGTCGTGTCATCGGTGGATGTTCCGGTAGCGGCGTTGGCGGACGTCGTTTCATCCAAGCGTGCCGCAGGTAGACCGAAGGACATTGTGGCGCTTCCTGCCCTTGAGGCTCGCCTGCGAGACATGTAGTCGTCGACAACGGCATGCGTGCAACGTAGATGCAACAGCACATCGGTGGACGGCGGTCACGACGGGGGAGCGACCCAGGGCCCAGAACCGCTTCCTGTCAGGCGAAACCCTCGAGATCTCAGCCGGCGGCCAGAAACTCCGGGTCCATGCCATCAAACACGACCGCACCCGCGAGCACGGCGCCTTCGCAAACGCCAGCGGTCGACCATCACGCACCAACGCCGCCCAACCAACCCCGCCACTGGAACACAACTACCGGAGCCACACTGGAACACGACAACCGGAACTTGACACCGGTCGATCGCCGACTCACCACGCCACAGTGCGGCCCTTCCCGTGGCGCTCGATATTCGCCGACGCGGGCGAGCAGCTGCGCCGGGTTGGGTGATCATGGTCGGAGGGTGTCGCGGTAGATCGCTTCGACTCGTTGAGCGATCCGGCTCCAGTCGAAGTCGCGCTCGATGACCTCACGGCCACGACCGCCGCGTCGTTGGCGCTCGGTCGGGTTGGAGGCTGCTTCGATGATGGCTGCCGAAAGCTCGTCCTGGGCGTCGGGGGTCACCAGCCAGCCGTTGGGTTGGGTTGGATCGGTGTTGATGAACGAGGGAGGACCACCGGAATCCGTCGCGATCACCGGTAGGCCTGAGGCCATCGCCTCGAGATAGACCTGCCCGAAGGGTTCGTCGACGGATGGTGCCACGAGCACGTCCGAGCAGTTCAGTGCCGCAGAGAGGTCGTCGTGGCCTCGCCAGCCGACGAAGAAGACCCCGTCGACGCCGAGCGATGCTGCCACAGTGTGGGGGTGTTCGCCCTCCCACTCGCCTGGGTGACCGCCCCAGATGACCAGAGGCGGAGCCGACGGACCGAGCGTGGCTCGGGCCTCGGCATAGGCACGGATCAGCAGCGGCACCCGCTTGAAGCCCAGGAACCGACCCACGAACAGCAGCACTGGCAACGGCTCACCGCTGACCGGATCGACGAAACCGCGTTCCAGGGCGAGAGCTGAGTAGCGTACAGAGCCGGCCACACCGGACTCGTCCCACCCGAGCGGATCTTCCACGAGCCACTTCCTCCATCGGGCCATCCGCGCCAAAGGCGGCATCGGGTCCGCTGAGAACTGCGCGAGGTCCACCCCGTTCGGTATCGCCTCGATAGACGAGGGGTCGACTCCGAGCAATTCGATTGCCAAATCGCGATCGCTGGGGGAGACCACCAGCAGACGATTCGCTCGTTGAGCGGCCGCAACGAGCCGTTGCTGCCACGCTGATGCATGGGGCCAGGAACCGGCTCCATTGGCGCTGATCTTGGCCAACATCTTTAGCTCGGTGCCATGCAGATGCGCGACGACGGGAACGTGCTCGAAGGTCAGCATCGCGTCGTTCAC
>JADFOM010000185.1 GCA_022562835.1 Acidobacteriota bacterium
CGGCGTCGGGTGACCCATCGGTGAAGCCCACATCTCACATCGTGGAGAAACCGATGAGCAGGAGTATCTTTCAGAGACTCCGACTCTGAGGATAGAAATGACAGACGACTCCACACTCGAATCTGAATCGACCGAAGAAGCGCAGCCCGAGAAGGCCCAAGGCAAACATGCTCGAGATGTCTTTGAGCTGTTGGCAACGATCCTGCTGGCCCTAGCGGCGGTGTCAACTGCGTGGGCGGGGTTCGAGTCAGCAAAGTGGGGAGGCGTGCAAGCAACAAACTTCAGTCAGGCAGGTGCTGCGCGAACCGAGTCGGTGCGCGCCTCGACCTTGGCGGGTCAACAGGCCACGATCGACGTCACAACGTTCTTTGCATGGTTAGGGGCCGTCGTTGATGAGGCCGACCGAGGAGTTATCGAATCCCCCTCCAGCGCTGCTGAGTACGAACCCACTCCGGAAACGCTGTCGGGGTTTACGTTCACACGGTTTCGGGGAGAATTCGGGCCGGCGGTAGAAGCGTGGTTGGCGCTGAATCCGTTCGGCGACGATTCTGCGCCGCCGACACCATTTGCGATGGAGGAGTACGAACTCGAGGCGCAGGTGGAATCCGACCGGTTGCAGTCCGCAGCAGATCAGAAGGCAAGCGATGCGGGTGACGCCAATCAGACTTCCGATAACTACGTTCTGACGGCGGTACTTTTCGCCACCGCACTTTTCTTCGCTGCGATCTCGACCCAGCTCGTACGACCCTTGTATCGGACTGCAACCCTCGCGGTCGGGGCGCTGATGTTCCTGGGAACGACCTCGTATATATTGTCACTCCCCATCGAGATCTGATCTGATCGACCGGCAACCGATCCATCGCTGCGCGCTAGCCGGGCATGGATAACGAGAGGTCACGCTGGTGCGCGGTGACCCCATAAGCTGGGTTTGGTGATCTCGACGACGGTCCACGTGGCGTCGTCGATGAGGCGGCCCCCATATCCGATCTCCACGTCAAATCCCGAAGGGCTGCGGCTGTAGAACGACACCATCTCGCCCGAGCGCTGGCCGGATAGGCAATCGAATCAATCGCTCAGAAGCTGCCCTCTTTTGACCGATCGATTCGTTGGAGCACTATTAGATCCTCGTGGAGCTCCATCCAGATGTCATGGAATGAGTTGCATGCCACTCCGGTGAACAGCTTGGTGTTGCCGCTAGCGACCTGTTCGGCGGCGGCGCGCAGCCGATCGCGGTAACGGGTCAGCCGCGGAAGTACCGCAGAGAGGCTCTCGATGACCGGGTCGATCGCTGCCGCCACCTCAACGAGCTCGGCGATGCAGTTCTGGTCATATTCGACATCGGTGTGGTCGTTGGGGTCGCCATCGCGTAACTGCCAGTCGGTGCAGAGTTGTTTGAAGGTCTCGTTGAGTGCGAGAAACCTGTCATAGAGAGTGGTCAGACGGGCCCTAACGTTTTCGGTGGCGTAGGTGTCCAGAAGCGACTCGTGGCGCTCCCTTCCGGTGGGCATCAATGCGTACATGTCGCGTGCTTCTATGTGGCGCACATGGCCTGCATCGTGGAGGGATAAGAGGATGGCTTCGGGGTGTGCACCTAAGCTGTCGATGAACCCATCGGTCGTCACGAATCCTCGAACGCGAAGGATGTGCAGCACGAGCGCCTCATCTATCTCAACCACTTCTCCGTCGGCGGGTTCGGTCTTGGAGTCGGCTGATCGAACTGAATCACTATTGCCGTCGACTTCGGCGGAACCCTCGGGACCGAACTCAAAGGTGATGTCGCCGATGTGCACTCGCCCGCAGGCCAGGAGGGCCTGTGCTACGGCCAGGCGAGCGAGCGGTACTCGAAACGGAGAGCAGCTCACCGAATCGACTCCGGCTCTAACGAGAAAGTCAACGGACTCCGGGTCTCCGGCGTGTTCGCCACAGACACCGAGCTTGATGTCAGGCTTACGTGATCGGGCTGCTTCGCACGCAATGCGCAAAAGGGCGCCAACGCCGTCTTGATCGAGCACGGCGAAAGGGTTGACGGACAAAATGCCCTGGGCCTGGTAGGCGGGCAGTAGTCGCGTCTCGACGTCGTCTCGACTAAACGCGTAGGTCAGTTGCGTGAGGTCATTTGTGCCGAACGAGAAGAAGTCGGCGTGGTCGGCCAGTGCTGCCGCGGTGATCGCGGCTCTGGGTGTCTCGATCATTGCGCCGATTGTGACAACGTTCGAAGCGAGTTCGGGGTGCCCGATCTCATCGAGGACATCGGTGACCCACCCGCGCGCCAGGCGAAGTTCCTCGGCGTCTACCACTAGAGGGATCATCAACTCGACGAGCGGTTTGAGACCACGTTCGAACAGTTTCACCGCGGCCGTGCACAAGGCCCGTACCTGCATCTGGTAAAGGCCGCTTCTCATCACACCAAGACGCACGCCGCGAGTGCCTATCATCGGGTTTACCTCATGGAGGCGCCTGACCGCAGCGAGCACGCCGAGTCCTGCGGCGTCGAGTTCGCCTTTTGCCTCCTGCACCGAGAGGTCGACAAGATCGGGCAGGAACTCATGTAGCGGGGGATCGAGCAGACGAATAGTTACAGGAAGTCCATCCATCGCTGTTAGGAGCATCTCGAAGTCGGCGGTCTGAGCCACTTCGAGTTCTTTCAGCGCATCGACGTCGGTGTCTGGAGAGTCACTAAGAATGAAGCGCCGCATGATCGGCAACCGATCAGCAGCCAGGAACATGTGCTCGGTGCGGCACAACCCGATTCCCTGGGCGCCCATGCTGCGCCCGATGGTGGCGTCGCCGACGGTGTCGGCGTTGGCTCTGACCTCAACCTGGCCAGCGGCCACAGCGTCTGCCCAGGCGAGCAAGATGTCTAGTTCAGACGGGGCTTGCTGGCTCGAGACGGCCAGGTTTCCGGCATAGATGTTGCCGGTCGCGCCATCGATGGTCACGACGTCGCCCGGACTACACACGTTGTCGCCGATGGTGATGTTGTCGCCCTGTATCGAGACGTCGGCGGCACCAACCACGGCGGGAATGCCCCAGCCCCTCGCCACCACAGCGGCATGTGACAACAGCCCACCACGAGAGGTAACGATCCCGGCGGAGGCCTGCATTCCCAGCACATCGTCTGGTGTTGTCTGTTGTCGGACCAAGATCACTGCCTCACCGGCATCTGTAGCGGCCATAGCGTCGTCCGCGCTAAGTACGAGCCGACCGCTGGCGGTGCCCGGCGATGCCGGTAGCCCGGTCGTTAGGGGTTCAGCATCAACTTCGCTTGCCAGTGACACGTGGAAGAAGGCAGCAAGCTCAGATGTGTTCACCGAGTTCAGAGCGGCGGCGACCGCAAATGGGCTCTGCAGGGCTTCGGCGCCGTGAACCGCGTCGGTTACGCGTTGAGCAAGACTCGGTGCCATGTCCATCAAACCTACTCAGCGGGGCGTGTCCGGGCGACCGGACCTTAGTTGCAGGCGTCCAATAGGAGCTATGGTCCCAACCCATACATCGCGTGGCCGTCGAACGTATGTCGGATCGGGCCAGCGAATACAAAGGGGAAATGTGATGGAACTGACATTCGAGCCTCCCGGGCCCGGGCCGTGGCAACAGGACAGCGCACATGTGCCCAACGGGTTCTCTCCGTTCATGGCCGATGTGTACCCGCCGCTCGGTATGAAGGGGTTTGCGGAGACGTTCGCAAGATGGGGAGCTCTTCTAGACGGTTTGGCTTGGTTTAGTGTCAACGGCTTCCCTTACCAGCAGCCACAGCCGTTCGATCGTCCTGGTCCGGATGGACCGCCGACGCCGGAGTTCATCGAAGCTGAGATAGGACGTCGGGCCGGTCTCGCCGCTGCCGCATTCGAGAATAAGATCTGGCGTGATGTGCTTGCGCAATGGGACGACGATCTCAAACCGGCCTCCATCGCTCGCCACCGGGCGCTGGGCGACGTTGAGCTCGCCGACCTCGATGACGATCCGCTCCGCGCTCATATCGAGAACTGCATCGATCATCTGCTCGCCATGGGATACCAACACCATCGCTTCAACGTCTCGGCGTTGGTCCCGGTGGCTGACTTCGTGCTCCATGCGGCGGAGTGGGTTGGTGAACCTCCGACCGGACTATTCGGTGTGTTCGATGGATACTCCCCGGTGTCAGGGGTTTTGTGTCCGGAGATCGAGCCAGCCCTGGAGGCTCTGCGTGCCGACCCGGCCGCGATCGAGTTGCTTCGATCCGGTGAAGACCCAGCCGCCAAACTCACGAAACTCCGCTCCCAGGTGCCAGCGGTAGACGAGTTCGTCCGTGCGGTCGGGTTCCGTCTGTTGGAAGGGTTCGATGTCACATCGCCCACCGCGATCGAGCGACCCGAAACCATCATCGGCCGGCTCGACGCAGCGCTCGACACCGACCCCGATCTAGCCAAGATCCGTGCCGACAAGGTCGCCTCGGCTATGAGAGATCGCGTTCCAGAGGAACATCGCCAGAGCTTTGACTCTCTGTTGACCGAAGCCCGCCTCATGTACCGGTTGCGTGACGAGCGTGGTTTGTATAGCGACATCTCTGCTATCGGTCTGCTCCGCCTAGCCCTGCTCGAGGTTGGTCGTCGCCTCAGCGCCAACGGCTTGCTCCGCGAGGTCGAGCACATCTTCGAGCTCGACAGCACAGAGTTGGCTGAACTGCTCGCCGGCACGACCAAGTTGGGCCCTGATGAACTGGCGCAGCGCGCCGAGCGGCGTCAAGAGGTGATCGCTCACGGCGCGCCTCGCAATCTTGGGCCGCCTCCTCCGCAGCCCGCTCCGATGGATGGTCTCCCGCCAGCATTGGTGCGACTGATGACGGCGATCGGCTTCTCGATCGAGGGAGTTCTCGGACAGATGGAAGAGGCCCAGGGTGACGATGCAACCGTCATCGGGATCGCCGGGAATGGTGGCGTCTATGAGGGGAAGGTGCACTTGGTGCACTCGATGGACGATCTGTTCTCTATCGAGGAGGGTGACGTGCTGGTCACCCCTGCGACCGGCGAGGCGTTCAACGCGATGATCCACTTGGTAGGAGCGATCGTCACAGATCACGGAAGCTACGCATCCCACGCAGCCATTGTTGCGAGAGAGAGCGGGTTCCCGGCTGTAGTCGGATGCGTCGACGCAACCGAGCGCCTCTCGCAGGGCCAGCAGGTGAGAGTCGACGGCACTGCCGGGGAGATTCACATCCTCTAGTGACGGCACCAGCCATCCGCACATTGGGGACCCGTGAGCTCGTAGGGCTAGCGACGGCCGCCGCGCTCGTGCCACTGAACTCCACGATGATCGCTGTCGCTTTGCCCGATGTGGCAGACGATTTCGACCTAAGCGCTGGTTCAGCCGGAGTTCTCGTGACGATCTACCTAGTGGTGATGCTGGTTGGCCAGCCAACGATGGGACGCATCATCGACGTCGTTGGCGCTCGGCGGGCGATCTCTTGGGCGCTGCTCGGGTTCATGGTGGCGTCGGCAGCTACATCATTTGCGGGAACATTTTGG
>JADFOM010000186.1 GCA_022562835.1 Acidobacteriota bacterium
CCTCGTCCAGCGCGTCGATCATCGCTTGAGTCATGACAGGTCTCCTTCCTGCCGAAAAGACTATCCGCCCGACGCGCGCGCCGCGTCCCGCCGCTTGCGGTCAAAGCGAAACGCGGCAAGAAGTCCGCGCATGTCGAAAACGGTCGCCCGCCTCGTCGCCGCCCTCTGGCTGCTGCTCATCGCCCGCCCGGCTCTCGCAGATCCGGCGGACATCGCCGCGGCCAGCCGCAGCGTGGAGACGTCACCTGGATCGAGCTCGTCACGACCCATCAGGTTGGTCGCCAACATCAGCCCCCATGGATGGTCATCGAGGCTGATCGGCGCAAGAATCTCGCTGCAGATGCCTCGTCGTTCGAGCGCTTCGGCATCCTGGTGATCGCTGATCGACAAGGCCCGGCGCACCGTGCGGGCGGCGATGCCCGCCGCGAGATACGGATGTTCGTCCAACCGGTATGACTCCCCTGCGGGATAACGCTCCGATCCGGGACCGAGATCACCCACGTTGACGAGTACATCGATGCTGTGAGCGTCGCGGTCATAACGTGCGATCGAAACGGTTGAAGCGTCGATTGCACTGCGTGCGTGTTCGGCTATGAGGACGAGCACCTCGTCCATACGAGCGGCGGCGGATATCGCTGCGCCGATCGACTCGAGCGCCTCTGTCGGGCTGGCACTTCGACCGTCCGAACGTACGAGTCGGTCGATGATCGCGAGCGCTGTGTCCACCGCGGCGATGTGTGTAGCCGTGTCGAGCGACCCGAGCCCGATCAACATGGCATCGGATACATGTGGATCGATCGCTGCGCCAGCGGCATCGCGAATCGTGCCAGCAGCGGTTGCAATGTCGTCCATGTGAGGGGCGGCAATTCGTGCCGCGGAGGCGACGCGCGCCGCCGCAGGGATCTGTTCGCCACGCAGCGCAAAGGGAACCCCGCTGCCGTCCCAGTGTTCACAACAGTCGCGCAACACTGCGGCCGCATCACCGATTCCGGACAACCGGTCCGCGACCTGGGCGGCGAGGAGAGCGTCGGCTCGCTCGAGTTGACGCGACTGCGAACGGGTCAACAGCGGCGTGGTGGACAGCAGCAGCGTCGCAATTGTTGCATTCGCCTTCGCTCGATCGTTGAGATGTAGCGCCTCGGTCCCTGCGTCGACGGCGATTATCAGCAGTGCAGCCTTGGTCGCAGAATCTGGATCGAACGCCTGGAACATTCGCAGGATCGCCGTAAGAGATCCGCGGCCCTCGTGTGAGAGCAGGGTCGTTGTTCGGGCAGGGGCCTGTCGCGTTGTGGTGCCCTTGTCAGCGGCGCCCGGAATCAACCGTCAGCTCGCCATCAGCGTGTCGATACGTGCACGAAGACCATCGGTCCCGAGGCGTCCAAAGACGAGGTCGTGTGTGCCGTCGTCGTTGATGAAGAGCCACGATGGCTGGCTCGTGACGCCAAAACGCGACCAGATTTCACCTGATTCATCGCTCAGATGTGTCAGGTCGCCGAGTGCGTAGCCATCGATGAATGCCTGCATCGCTTCCTCGTTGTCTCTTCCTGCGACGCCGATGATCTCGACGTCTGAACTCTTACTCACCTCTGCGACCGCAGGGGCTTCGCCGCGGCACACCGTTCACCATGGTGCCCAAAACCAGAGAACGAGATCGCTGTTCGCGTGCTGTTCGAGGGAGTAGTCGCTCCCGCCGATGACCGAAGCGTCGAGATCGAGTAGGCCAGCATCGAACTCGACGGGATTCGAACCTGCTGCGACTCCGCTGCTGTCGCCACCGCAGGCCACTACGCCCAGGCCCAGCGCGATGACCAATCCGAGGGCAAAGGCGTTGGGGAACGTCATCAATCCCATGATACTGGTCCGGAGAGGTGGTATGGCCGTCGGTTGCAGCCGCGGTCAAATTCGCCCACTACGCAGTACGAAAGGAGGCGCGGTGAGTACTCGTGCTTTGATTGTCGCTGCGCTGCTCTGCGGTGTTGCGATCCTGCTCGCGTTCACGGTTCAGGTGCTGATCGCCTGACGTGATGAGGAGCACCCAAGGCGCTGTCGAGGGGGACTAGCGCTCACGAATCGACGTTGGTCGATGCATCGAGTGGGTCTGTTGCCTCCTAGGCTGAAAACACACGCAGGAGGTGGTTCCGACGGCGACACAGCATGATCTCGTAGTGATTGGTGGAGGCCCTGGTGGCTATGGGGCGGCGCTCTACGGCGCCGCGGCCGGTCTCGACATCGGACTGGTGGAAATGCACAAGGTTGGCGGCACGTGTCTGCATGTCGGTTGCATTCCCGCCAAGGAATTGCTCGAATCTGCGGCGGTGTTCCGTACTGTCCGTGACGCCTCCGAATTCGGCGTCGACTCGAGTGAACCAAAGATCGACCTGGGTCGAACCCAGCTGCGCAAACAGAACGTTGTCGACACTCTGGCCAAGGGTGTGTCGAGTCTGCTGAAGGGACGCAAGGTCACTGTTTATGACGGCACGGGGTCGCTGGTCGGCCCTGGCACTGTCTCGGTGAGCGGCGGCGAATCCGGTGACGAGACGCTCGAGGCCGAATCGGTGATCCTCGCAGCCGGGTCCAAACCTCGGTCGATCCCAGGTCTCGACATCGATGGCCAAATCGTCATGACCTCCGACGAGTTCTTGTCGATCGATCGAGTCCCACAGAGCGCCGTGGTTGTGGGCGGCGGAGCGATCGGTTGCGAATTCGCCTCGGTACTTGGTGATCTCGGTACCGACGTCACGATTGTGGAGGCCCTGCCACAGATCTTGCCGGGCGTTGACGCGGACGCTGTCAAGGTGGTCGAACGGTCATTCGCCAAACGCGGCATCAAGATTCGGACAGAGGTCAAGGTTGCGGGACACACGCCCCGCTCCGATGGTTCCGGCACTGTGGTCGATCTCGGAGACGACAGCCTCGATGTCGACATCGTGGTCGTCGCCGTCGGTCGCCGTCCCTTCCCCGACTTTCTCGGCCTCGACGCTGCGGGTGTCTCGGTCGACGACCGCGGGTTCGTAAACGTCGACGAGCTCTGCCGCACCAACGTCGACGGTGTGTGGGCGGTCGGCGATCTCGTAGCGACTCCGCAGCTCGCGCATGTGGCGTTTGCCGAAGCGATCATGGTCATCAAGGACATTCTCGGCGAAGCCGCGATGCCAGTCGACTATGACAAAGTTCCATGGTGTATCTACTGCCACCCCGAGGTCGCGTTTGTTGGTCATACAGAACAAAGCGCGGTCGATGCCGGCTACGACGTTGCGGTTTCGAAACACCGCTTCGCGGGAAACAGCAGAGCGATGATCATCGGGGAACCAGAGGGTTTGGTGAAAATCATCGCAGAAAAGGACGCCGACGGTGCCGCCGGGACGATTCTCGGTGTGCACATGGTTGGACCGTGGGTGACCGAACAGTTGGGACAGGGATACATGGCCGTCAACTGGGAGGCCACCGTCGCTGAGGCGTCGGCGTTTATTCAGCCTCACCCAACGCTGAGCGAGCTGTTCGGCGAAACGCTCTTGTCCATGACCGGACGCGCTCTACACGGCTGATCAGCCAGGTAAGGAATCGCAATGTCAGATATCACTCTTCCCCAACTCGGTGAGACGGTCACCGAGGGCACGATCACCCGCTGGTTCAAACAGGTCGGTGACGTGATCGCTGAAGATGACGTGCTGTTCGAGGTGTCCACCGACAAGGTCGACAGCGAGGTTCCATCACCTGTGTCGGGCGTCTTGACAGAGATCCTTGTCGCTGAGGGCGACACGGTCGACGTTGGTTCGGTGCTAGCGCGTGTGGGCGAGGGTGAGGGTGCAGCACCGACGCCAGCCAACGCCGCCGCCGAGCCGATCGACAGCCCCGTACCAGCCGAGCCGCCACCAGCGGCATCGGCAGCGACCCCGGTAGCCGAACATGACGCGGGGGCGGAGCCAATTGTCCTCTCCCCTGTCGTTAGGAAACTTGTCGCGGAAAACAATCTCGACCCGTCGTCGATTGCCGGAACCGGTACCGGTGGTCGCATTACGCGTCGCGATGTCGAAAAGGCGATTTCCTCGGCACCGCCGAGCGCAAAAGCCGAGACGCGCCCTGCGCCGCCATCGCCACCTCCCGCACCTCGACCTAGCGCCGCGGCGCCTCAGAAGCGGGGCGAGAGTGTTCGGTTCTCCAACATCCGCCGTCTGACCGGTGAACACATGGTTGGATCCAAGGCGACGTCGCCGCATGTACTCACCGCGGTTGAGGTCGACTACGAACGAGTCGACCAGGTGCGAAATGCCCACAAGGCAGCCTTCAAAGCTGAAGAGGGGTTCAGCCTCACCTACTTGCCCTTCATCGCCCGTGCCCTCATCGATGCGCTCGAGGAGTTCCCGAGACTCAACGCAAGCGTAGATGGTGACACCCTGGTGGTTCACGCCGACATCAACTTGGCGATCGCGGTGGACCTCAACTTTGAAGGCCTGCTGGCCCCGGTAGTGCGCGACGCAGACACGAAGCGCTTGCGCGCGATCGCTGTTGAGATACGCGACCTAGCCGACCGTGCACACGCCAAACAGCTCTCACCAGACGAACTCTCCGATGGAACCTTCACGATCACCAATGCCGGCTCTTACGGCACCATGATGCAGTTCCCGGTCATCAATCAGCCACAGGTCGCGATCCTGTCGACCGATGGGATCTCCAGAAAGCCGGTGGTCGTGGGAGACGTGTTCGGCAACGAATCCATCGCGATCCACTCCGTTGGCGTGCTGGCGCTCGCATGGGACCATCGAGCATTCGATGGGGCTTACGCGGCGGCGTTTCTCAACCGACTGCGCGAGATTATCGAGACCCACGATTGGGAAGCCGAGCTCTGAAGATGACGAGCTCAACGGCATTGAGGGTCCGTTGGCTCGGACGTGTTCCGTACAGCGAGGCTTATTCGGTGCAGCGAGCCATGTATACCCACGGCGTCGAGAATCACTTGTTGTTGCTCGAGCATCCGCACACCTACACGCTCGGAGCTCGGGCCGATCCCGCGAACATCCTCATCGATCCCGCAGCGATTGGAGTGCAGGTCATCGAGACCGACCGAGGCGGCGACGTGACCTACCACGGTCCAGGCCAACTGGTCGGCTATCCAATCCTCTGGGCACCCGGCGGTCGTGGGGGTGGCATGGCAGACACCGCCGCCTACGTGTGTTCGGTCGAACAGCTCGTCATCGATGCGTTGACCGATCTGGGCCTAAGCGATGTGGGTCGCCTCGAGCACTACCCGGGCGTGTGGGTCGCTCCCGATAGCGAGTCTCCGCGCAAGATCGCGGCCATCGGCGTGAGGTTGAGTCGGGGTCGCACCATGCACGGATTTGCGGTCAACGTCGACCCTGACATGACGTACTTTGACCACATAGTCCCCTGTGGCATCACCGACAAGGCCGTCACCTCACTGGCCCTCGAGGGTGTCGATGTCGACATGGCAGCGGTGGCTGATGCCGTAGCTCTGCGCGCCAAAGCT
>JADFOM010000187.1 GCA_022562835.1 Acidobacteriota bacterium
TCATCACCGCCATCTGCAGAATCTCATTGCGCTTCTTCTCGCCACCACTGAAACCGGCATTGACGGCACGATAAAGAAAGCCCTCCTTCATCTCCACAAGATCCATTGCTTCTTGGGCAATGGACAGGAAGTCGCGCGCACCAATCTCCGTCTCGCCGCGAGCATGCCGCACCGAGTTCAGAGCAGTGCGCAGAAAGTACATGTTGTTCACGCCCGGAATCTCCACCGGGTACTGGAAGCCGACAAACACACCGGCTGCGGCCCGAGCCTCAGGCTCCATGTCGAGCAGATCAACGCCATCGAGCGTGGCCGTGCCGCCGATCTCGTAGCCGTCCCGGCCGGCCAATGCGTGGGCGAAGGTGCTCTTGCCTGAACCGTTGGGGCCCATGATCGCGTGGACCTCACCCGACCCGACATCGAGGTCGAGGCCATTGAGGATCGGGGTTCCGCCTATCGATGCGGTGAGATTCTCGACGTGCAACATCAGCCGACACTTCCTTCCAGGCTGACGCTCAGGAGTCGTTGCGCCTCGACGGCGAACTCCATCGGGAGTTCGTCGAACACTTCGCGGCAAAAGCCGTTGACGATCATCGACATTGCATCCTCTTCGGTCATGCCGCGTTGGCGGCAGTAATACAGCTGGTCCTCGCCCACCGTTGACGTCGACGCCTCGTGTTCGACCTGCGCGCTCGGGTTCTTCACTTCGATGTACGGAATTGTGTGGGCACCACACTCCGAGCCCAGCAGCAGCGAGTCGCACTGGGTGTAGTTGCGGGCATTCTGAGCAGATCGCAGCACCTTGACGAGCCCTCGGTAGGTGTTCTGGCCGTGCCCAGCTGAGATGCCTTTGGAGATGATGCTGCTGGTTGTGTCCGCGCCGATGTGGATCATCTTGGTGCCGGTGTCGGCCTGCTGGTGGTTGTTCGACAGTGCAACTGAGTAGAACTCACCTACGGACCGATCGCCTTGGAGGATCACGCTGGGGTACTTCCAGGTGATGGCCGAGCCGGTCTCGACCTGGGTCCAGGAGATCTTGGCCTCGGTATGGGCCCGACCTCGCTTGGTGACGAAGTTGTAGATACCACCGACGCCGTTCTCGTCGCCCGGGTACCAGTTCTGCACCGTCGAGTACTTGATCTCGGACCGGTCCTTGGCGACCAACTCGACCACAGCAGCGTGCAGTTGGTTCTCGTCGCGCTGGGGTGCAGTGCACCCTTCAAGGTAGGAGACGTGCGAATCGTCCTCGGCGATGATGAGCGTGCGCTCGAACTGCCCGGTGTTCTGCGAGTTGATCCGGAAGTACGTCGACAGCTCCATCGGGCATCGAACCCCGGCCGGGATGTAGCAGAACGATCCGTCGGAGAAGACTGCGGAGTTGAGGGCAGCGAAGAAGTTGTCGCGCACTGGTACCACCGAACCCAGGTGCTCGCGCACCAGGTCAGGATGGTCCTGCACGGCTTCGGAGAATGAACAGAAGATGACGCCAGCCTTGGCCAACGTCTTTTTGAACGTGGTGGTCACCGACACCGAATCGACGATCGCATCAACGGCGACGTTGCTGAGCATTTTCTGTTCGTGCAGCGGGATCCCGAGCTTGTCGAACATGTCGCGAATGTCGGGATCCACGTCGTCGATGCTGTCGAGCACAGGCTTTTGCGTCGGCGCCGCCCAATAGCTGAGCGTCTGGTAGTCGATCGGTTCGATCTTGAGCTTGGCCCAGTTGGGCTCATCCATGGACTTCCAGGCCTCGAAGGCCTTGAGGCGCCAGTCGAGCAGCCACTCGGGCTCGTCCTTCTTCCCGGAGATCAGCCGGACAGTCTCCTCGGTCAGACCGGGGGGAGCAATGTCGGTGTCGAGATCGGTGCTGAAGCCGTACTCGTAGCTCGCATCGGTCAGTTCCTTGATTTCTCGAAGTGCTTCGCTCATGAGCTGAACGACTGCCCGCACCCGCAGCTGCTCTGCGCGTTGGGGTTCTCGATGCTGAATCCGGCGCCCTGGAGGCCATCGCTGTAGTTCAGCGTTGCGCCGGAGAGCTGCCGTGCGCTGGCGGCGTCGATTCTGACCGTTACGGGTCCGAAGTTGGCGACGTGATCATCCGGGCTCTCATCGGAATCGAAGAACATCTCATAGGAGAAGCCCGAACATCCACCCGCGCGAACTGCCACCCGAAGTCCAAGATCCTGCTCATCCTCCTCAGCCAACAGCTCAGCCACCTTCGCCAGCGCCTCACCGCTCAGCGCGATCAGCGGTTGCGTGTCGAGATCGGTCGTTGTCATCGCTCTGTTCTCCTTGGTTGGCTTTAGTAGGGTTCCGTCTGATTGCACCACGCAGGCCTACGGCCCCGCGGTCGGCGCAGGTCTCTACGCCTCGACTTCGATGAAGATGCACTCACCAGGGCACTCCTCTGCCGACTCGATGACCCGCTCCAGACCGCCGTCAGGTATCCGAGCCATACCGTCGGGGCCCGCCGGATTGGCAGCGCCGTCGAACAGCTTCTCGGTCCCGAAGTTCTCCGCAGATTCCTTCACGTAGAAGAGCCCGTCGTCCATCGCGAAGAACACATCAGGGGCAATCTCCTCGCACAGCCCGTCGCCAGTGCACAGATCCTGGTCGATCCAGACCTTCATGTCGCTCTTCCTCCTTGCTTCGGTTGTCGATTGGTGCCTCGATACCGTTCAACCTATCAGTATTTCAGTAGTTACATGTTGCGAAACTCCCGAAACTCTGCGGCATGCTACGCTTGGGCAATGCCCACCACCAGCGCTGCGCCTTCACCCACTCAGCGCCGCGCGCTCGCTGCCCTGAAACGAAGCGGCGACGCAACCGCCGAAGAACTCGCCGCCACCCTCAAGATCTCCTCCAGCGCAGTTCGCCAACACCTGAGAGCACTGCGATCCGCCGGCCTCATCACCGCGAGTCAAGACCGCGGCCAACCGGGACGTCCAGCCGACCGCTATCACGCCACCGACCTCGCCGAACCACTCTTCGTGACGACAGACAGCAGCCTCTCCGTCGAACTCCTCGAACACATCGAAGAAGAAGACCCAGAACTCGTGAATCGAGTATTCCAGCGACGCCGACGCCGCCTCGTCGAAAACGCGCGGGACAAGCTCACAGGCAAGGCCGTCGCCGAACGAGTCAACGTACTGACCAACATGCTCGATGAACAGGGATACCTCGCCGACTGTGAGAAGGCCGGCCACAACCACTACCGGATCAACCTTCACAGCTGCCCCATGTGGGCCGTTGCCACCCACTACACCCAGGCCTGCACCACCGAACTGGAGTTCATTCGCGACCTGATGCCCGACGCGACAGTCGACAGGGTGACCCACAAGACGGCCGGGGCGCACACATGCGCCTACGAAATCCACTTCCGAACTGAGAACTAGAGACGCAAAATGCAGTTTCGCCAGAACCCAGAAAAGCCCCATGCCTGGGAATGTCAACCCAAATTTGGCCCTAGTGTCCTCACGTGTTTTGGCTCCGCACCCACGGGTGATGCAGCAGCGTCTCGGGCACGCTTCGATCCGCACGACGATGGATGTCTACGGATCGGTGTTGCCCGAGGTTGATTCTGAGGTGTCGCGTGGCCTCGGGGATCTCTTGCGGCCCAAACGCGGCCAGATCGCCGTTTCGGCGGCTGGCTCTGAAGTGGGTGACCTGAGAAACCCGCACCATTTCAACGATGTAAGCGGTGGAGGTGAGGGGAGTCGAACCCCTGGCCTCTTCGATGCGACCGAAGCGCTCTGCCAGCTGAGCTACACCCCCGCAGGACCACCGAGTCTACTGGGCTGTACCCCCCGTTGCGCCGACGTTTGGCGGTCGGCGATTCTGTCAGCGACCTAGTGCTTGAGGATCACCTCAAGGTCCAGATACCAGGGGAAAGTCGCTACGTCGCTCGGCCGCCAATAGGCCATATGGCTCATTGTCGTGCAATCGCTCAACCACGAGTCAGGCCACGACGATACCGAGTCCATGATGAGCAAGGTTCGCGACCTGTCTAAGCCGCGCCGCAGAGTCCTGAGCATCCTTCTCGTCGTCATCGCGGCACTGGTACTGAGCGCCTGTACCCCCCAACAAGAGACTGCGATGGACCTGGTCAACGCCACCAGAGCAGAACATGGACTCGATCCGCTTTACCCGCACCATGGGGCGATGCAGAAGGCGCAGGCTTGGGCAGAAGAGCTCGCTAGTCGCGATGGCCATCAGCTCGACCACTCAAAGTTGTCCAACGGTATAGCTGGTGACTGGCTTAAGATCGGTGAGAACGTCGGCTACGGCGGGAGCATTGAAATCGTGCAGAACGCCTACATGAAATCGCCTGGTCACCGCGCAAACATCTTGGACCCGTCGTTCAACTTCATGGGCGTGGGTGTAGTCGAGCGCCAAGACGGGTTCGTGTTCACCGTTCAGGTCTTCGTCAGATACGCCTTGCCGAACCAGTGACCTGACTCACGGTTCAAACCGAGTGGGATCGATCAGTTTGCGATGCGCCGTGCGAGCTCGTTTTCCGATAGCTGCACAGCACCGCCTAGTTCACTGCGTTGATTCTGAACCTGGCGATGGAAGTCAAGCGAACGTACGACCCGCCCCGTGCTGGGCGTCAAGGAACGCTTATAGGTGAGGTAGCCCATTCCTACGAGCAGAGCGTCGAACCCGATGTGCAGCACTAACGCCGCGAACCCGAAGACGGGCACAGCGAACAGGCTGATCACCGCAAAGGCTGCGAGCGCACCAATCACCACTGTGCGCCGCTGGCGGGCAGCCACAGAACCCGAAGGCATGAGTGAATCTATTCCTCGAGTGGTTGTTGCGCTGGGTAACGACCTCACGGCAGGCTCGGCCTGAGTAGGTCCCGTTTGTTGTGAGTCGGTCAACACCCTCGAGGCGACCGAGCCGATTGCGGAGAGTCCGTTCTCGGCGCTGGCCCGGCGGACGCCGACTCCGCGGTCACGAAGCATCGGCGGGACCAGGTAGGCCGCCCACACGCCGCACAAGACGAGTACAACAATGATTGTCACAGAACTCTCCCGGATCCCACGCAGACCCTAGTCATTTGCCCCACGACGACGGGGGATCCCGGCTCGCGATTGTTACATTTCTACTACGAACCGTAACGCGCGACAACGCGGCCCTCTGTGACTCTTGACCCAGTGGGAACTACGCGAGACCGCGATCAGCGCCGATAGAGGCCTGAACGACCGCCCGACTTCTCCCACAATGCAATCTCGCCGATCACCATTTCGCGATCGGACGACTTACACATGTCATAGATCGTCAGCGCAGCCACCGAAACAGCCGTCAGCGCCTCCATCTCGACCCCTGTGCGACCAACCGTGGTCACCATCGCCTCGATGTCGACGCGAGCGTCGCCGACATCGAAGGAGACCGTGACGGAGTTGATCATGAGCGGGTGACACAACGGCACCAGCTCCGCGGTTCGTTTTGCGGCCTGGATTCCTGCGACG
>JADFOM010000188.1 GCA_022562835.1 Acidobacteriota bacterium
ATTTGGCGGAACGTCGAGCCGGTAGCGAAAGACCTTGCTTGGCCCACCAGATGCGATATCCCGTGATCAGAAGCTCACGCGCAGCGACGATCGCGACGGGAAACCACCAATATCGATCGACAATGACAAAACAGATCATCGACCCGAGCACCACGACCTTGTCGGCAAGGGGGTCGAGGAACGCGCCCCAACGCGAGATGCGGTGCCCGCCTCCGCGACGTGCCACTTTGCCGTCGTAGTAGTCCGACAACGCCAGTACAAAGCCCAACGCTGCCGCCGACCATGCAGCTCCGCGGGTGTCCGCGGCGTCGAGCACGAACCAGAAGAGGAACGGGGACAGCACGAGTCGACCGCCGGTCAAGGCGTTGGCCCAGTTCAGTGCCCCGCCATCGCGCGAGGCGACCACCTCGCTCGAGTATCTGGTCTCGTCACTCAATGTTGTTCCCCAGGGCCGGTCAACCCGCTGCCTCCAGGTCGGGACCGGTCGCCGATAGGACCCTGACCGTAGCGAAGCTGCCCGGCTCATGGGGTGTTGCTGTCGTAATGATCCCGTCGATCTCGGGCGCTTCACGATGTGAGCGGGCGACATGAGCTTCATCGAATAACACTTCGAGGTCCCGTCCGACAAGGTCGATGCGACGTTGAGCGGTGATCCGATCCTGAAGCTCGCTGAGTTCTCCGAGACGCTCAAGTACGAGACGAGTGTCGACCTGGCCGTCGAGACCTACAGCGTAGGTACCTTCCTCCGGGGAGTATGCGAAGAACCCGCACCAGTCCAGCTGCGCCCGTTCAACGAAATCCAGCAACACGTCATGATCTTCTTCGGTCTCGCCTGGATATCCGACGATGAAGTTGGAGCGAAGCGCGGCTTCGGGCTCTCGACGGCGAATGTCCTCAATACGGGCGAGGAATCGCTCCCCGTCTCCCCAGCGGCGCATCCGGCGCATTAGGGGACGAGAGACGTGCTGCAGCGAGAGGTCGAAATAGGGGACGCCCGTTGCGCAGATCGTGTCGATCAGCGAATCGGTCAGATCCGATGGGTAGAGGTAGAGCAGGCGCACGCGGTCGACGACCGCCGCTACCCGAGTCACCAACGTCTCGATCTGACGCTCACCGACGCCCTGATCCCGGCCGAAGGCAGCAAGGTCCTGGGCTACGAGCACGATTTCGGACGCGCCCAGATCAGCGACCTCAATTAGGACGTCCTCAACGCTACGTGAGCGCTGCGGACCGCGAAAGGATGGAATTGCGCAGAAACCGCATGCCCGGTCGCATCCTTCGGCGATCTTCACGTAGGCCCATGGCCTCGTTGAAGGGGGCCGTCGGAGGTTCAACATATCCATCTTCGGCGTGCCGGGTTTTGTTCCAAGGGTGACCGGCACACCAAATCCGGCTACCTGATCGATCTCAGGCATGGCCTCGGCCAATTCGTTGCCACTGCGCTCGGCCAGACAACCCGTGACGACCAGTCGAGCATCGCTTGATCGGGCATCGTCCAGATCGAGAATCGTTTGGATCGACTCATCTCGGGCCGCCTCGATGAAAGCGCAAGTGTTGACGACGATAAGGTCTGCGTCGGCCACGATCGACGTCCGCACCATGCCACCGGCAAGCATCGTGCCGACCAACTTGTCGGAATCGACCTCGTTCTTGGGACAGCCGAGGGTCTGAATGAAGAATCGCTGGTCAGGCACTGTCACGTTGTGCCATCTCAGCCCTGGTTCGACGCACCCTGGCGTTGGCTGCAGCCCACTGAGTAACCGAAATGAGGGCGTAGGCCCCGGCGATCGGCAAGACCAAGAACCAAGATGCGCCCAGCAGTACAGCGACCACGCAGATCACCACGACCGCGGCAAGGCCACCCAATAGCAGGAGCGTAAACACGCGCACATCTGCGGCCGAGTCGAGGCCAGCGTCAGAACCCATCCCCGATAACCCTATCGTGTCGAAAATTTGGTCGTTTACCCACCTCACAGGTAGGTAAACGACCACAGAATCGGGGGATTATCTCGCTTGGAACTCCTCGGGCGATATCAGCACAGAGCGGGCTTTGGATCCTTCCGACGGTCCGACAATCCCCCGCTCCTCGAGAAGGTCCATGATGCGGCCAGCGCGGGCAAAACCAACGCGCAGCTTGCGTTGAAGCATCGATGTCGAACCAAGCTGCGAGCTGACGACGAGTTCCATCGCCTGCTGAAAGAGTTCATCGTCATCGTCATGACCAGAGGTGCCGCCACGCGGCTGATCATCGGTGATCGACATACCGTCGAGTGGCGTCGTGGTTGCGCCCGTCTTCTGTGTGGCTCCATCTCCTCCAAGGTCGACGCCCGGCGACTCGATGACGCGGGGTGCCTGATCACTCCATACCTTGACGACCGCACGAACCTCGTCCTCGTCCACCCATGCGCCCTGGATTCTCTGAGCGACGTTCGATGCGGGTCCAAGAAGCAACATGTCGCCCTTGCCCACCAACCGCTCCGCTCCCGGTTGATCGAGAATCACTCGACTATCGGCCAAACTCGACACTGCGAACGCAAGGCGAGCGGGAACATTGGCCTTGATCACGCCGGTGATCACGTTGACCGAGGGACGTTGGGTGGCTATGACCAGGTGAATTCCGACAGCTCGGGCCATCTGCGCGATGCGACATATCGACTCCTCGACATCGCGCGCCGCAACCATCATCAGGTCGGCAAGCTCGTCGACGACGATCAGGATGAACGGCAGACGTGAGAACTGTCGCGGCTCACCATCCTCGTCGGTCTCACCGAGACCCGCCTTCAACTCACCACGGTCAAACGCCGTGTTGTATCCGCTGATGTCGCGATAGCCGCACTCCGACAACAGATCGTAGCGGCGCTCCATCTCGCGAACCGCCCACGCCAGAGCGTTCGCGGCTTTCTTGGCATCGGTGACCGGCTGGGTCAACAGATGAGGCACACGTTCGTATTGTCCCATCTCGACCCGTTTCGGGTCGACCAGAATCATCCGCACCTGCTCGGGAGTGGTACGCATCAGGATTGATGTGATCAGCGTGTTGATGCACGAGGACTTACCCGCGCCGGTCGCACCCGCGATCAGGAGGTGCGGCAGGGTCGCCAGGTTGATCATCAGCGTGTTTCCGTTGATGTCACGACCGATGGGCACCTCAAGAGGGTGTTCGGCGCGCCGACTCTCTGGCGATGCCAAAAGGTCCCCAACAGCGACAACCTCACGGGTCTCGTTGGGAACCTCCACGCCGATCGCCTGACGACCAGGAATCGGGGCGAGGATTCGCACATCGGGTGATGCCATTGCGTACGCTATGTCCTTGTTAAGGCTCGTCACTCGGGCGACTTTTACACCGGGCCCCAACTCAAGTTCGTAGCGAGTGACCGTCGGCCCGACCACCATCCCAACAAGTCGCGTCTCTACGCCGTGTTGTGCGAGGGCACGTTCGAGAGCCCGCCCACGTTCCTCGACCTCCTTGCGGTCTACATCATGGCGGCCCACCCGGTGCAACAACTTGAGCGGAGGGAGCTTCCAATTCGATGGCCCCTCAGCAGTCCGCCGTGCCGGTTTGAGTGGAGCGGTTGCCCCCAATTCGTCCGGTTCTGGAGTGACCAGCGTCGGTTCGGTCTCCGGCTTGGTCTCGGACGCGGACTCGCCATCGTCCTGATCGAACGGCACTGCGGTGTCAACTTCTCCGGCGACGATGAGGGTTGGACCGTCGGCCCCGTCGAGCTCGATGATGTCGTCGGTCAGTCCGTCTTCGTCAAGCAAGCTGAACAGTGAGCGAAAGCCGCCCGCTATGGCACTGCCGATCGGGCGAAAACCCGCCGCTGTCGATTCGGTTGCGCTGCGAAGACTCGAACGTCCAAGCACCGTGACCGAAATCAACACGGCGGCGACGAGCACCACTACAGCGGCTGCGGTGCCCACAAGCGCACCGAGAGGCGCTGCGATGGCGAGACCGAGCGCGCCGCCCGCCTCACCGAGTGCATCGGAACCTTCCTCAATGCTCGGCTCTCCGCCAGCAATGTGCAACAAGGCCGACACCGACAACAACAGTAAGACCGAACCGACCACCATCTGTGCGACCGAGTCGGACTCCTTTGGGTCTGAACGAATCAGTGAGATTCCTGTCAGCAAGAGCGCGACCGGTAGGACGAAGCGCACGAGGCCGATCGTCCAGCTACTGCCGCTGGAGATGATCTCGCCGACGGGCCCGGCCGCCTCGAAATAGATCGAGAGGCCGCAGATCAGCCCGAATACGCATGCCCCGACACCGAGCAGTTCGGCGCTGCGATGACCAAATGTCTTCTTTAGCGCCGTGCTGGTCGCCTTCGACGGCGCGGCCTTTTTGGTCCTAGGAGCACTTTTTCGCTTCGACTTCGTCGAGCGGGCGGTCTTGGAGCGTTGTTTTGTTGCCACAGTGCATGCAACGCTAACACTGGCCGCGCGCGCGGCGAGGATGCCCCTCCATTCGAACGCTCTCAGCGCGTAGACAAGCGTCAACGAGCGCTGTTTGTGGTTTTCCCTCCGCGCTCGCGAACCATAGGAACGATCATCGGGCGTCGTTTCGTCGTCTTGCTCACCGTGCGCCCAGCCGCTCGTCTCGCTCGCTTGGCCACGTCTTCGACGCTGTAATCGTCGGGATTGCTCTGATCGCCCAGGAAGGCGTCTATCTCGGTGATCAGCGCACTGCGCACGGCCTCGTCTAGGGTGATGCCGTCCGCGACCAGCGCGTCAACCGCAGCCCGGACGGCCTCGTCGTCGTCGGGGCGATACACCTCGGTCTCGCCGGTGGCGGCGGTGACGTGGCGGGCAACGCGCGCGTAGTCCGGTGCGGGGTCCAGGGAGGCGCAGCCGGCCGAAGTCAGCGCGAGCAGAGCCACCGTGTTTGTGCGATGTGACACAATGCGTTCCGTTCTCGTCCGTGTACCGGACGAGGGTGTTTTCGGTTGCAGCTTGGCGCGGAATACGAGGGCGCAGAATCGGTCCGCGGTCAGCGGCACGGCTACGCACGAGAAACGGCGAGGATCAGATTCGTAGCGGGCGGTCGCTGGGCGGGAACGGGAGCGTGGCCACACTCGGCCTCTGCGCAGGCAGCATGGTCAGGCTCGCGAGCGGATCGGTACCAAGGAAATCGGACGGAGCGGTGGCGACGTGCGTCGCCATCGTCGCCTCGTCCGAGCCGACGACGATCGGCCGGGGCGTGCGCACCGTGAGTGCGCCGCAGGGGTCGCTGGCACAGTCGCCCTCGTGCGCACAGGTCTGGGCCGAGCCGCACTCGCATTCGTGAAGGAGCACGCCGCCCAGACAGAGAGCCGGCGCCGCGATCACGGCCCAAAGAGCGACCAAGAGTGATTGGCAACGACCCATACGAACAGAACTCTAGGACTTCTCGTCCGAGAAGTCAACGGCATCGCGTCGGGTAACACCGAATGACCAATGACCAAGCCCCAATGACCAAAGAA
>JADFOM010000189.1 GCA_022562835.1 Acidobacteriota bacterium
CCCCGTCTGCCTACCCACTATCGGCCCGCACCCGATCCATCGTCCAACTCGACCGCCCGCGAACCCCGCTTCGCGCTGCGTCAGGCCCGTTTTTCGGACGCGCGGCCCCAGGGCGGCTTGCCTCTTCGCGAAAGGCCAACGATACTTCTGCCCGCACGCGATCGATACTCGTATAGGAGGATTCTGATGACGGATACCGCGTACCCAAGACTTGCACGTGGATCGGTCCTGCTGGCAGCCGCAGCGGCTGCCGGCTGCACCGCGCCGCGCCGAACCGCACTCGACGACTATGTACACGCACCCGACCCGGCCTACGCCTGGAACGTGGTCAAGACGCTGCCCGGCGAAGGGCACACCACCTACGTCCTCGAGCTCACCTCCCAGACCTGGTTGGCGACGGCAGCCAGTTCTGGAGCTGGATTTCGTTGAGGGATCAGGTCAACGCCTTGATCTGGCTCCTCGACAACGACCTCTCAGGTCCCTTCAACCTGACCGCGCCCAACCCCGTCACGAACTCCGAGTTCACAACCGAACTAGGTAAGGCGGTCCGCCGTCCAACGTTCTTGCCAACACCGTCGTTTGCCCTCTACGCAAAGTTAGGTCGAGAGCTCGCGCGGGCATTGCTGTTCACCAGCACCCGAGCGCATCCCGCGGCACTCGAGGACAGTGGTTTCGAGTTCGCCGATGGTCACCTGAGCGACGCATTCGTAAACATACTGGGCAAGGACCATCCAACAAGGGGTTGAATAGTGAACGAACAATCGGTTTCTGAGCAGCGCGTGATCGCTGCGGACGCGGCAGACATCTTTGCGGTGATCGCTGACGCGAATCGTCATTCTGAGTTCGACGGATCGGGGACGGTGAAGGGCACAGCCTCGATCACTGAGCCGCTCGCTCTCGGCAGCAAGTTCAGGATGAAGATGCGGCTGGGGCTCCCCTACCGAATCACGAGCACGGTCGTCGAGTTCGAACTCGATCGGCTGATCGCTTGGCAGCATCCGGGTAAACACACCTGGCGCTACGAACTCGAACCCATGGACGATGCAACGTTGGTAACCGAGACGTTCGACTGGTCCACCTCTCGATCCCCGAAGCTGATCGAGCTTTTCAGATTCCCGAAGTCACATCCATCGAAAATGGCGCAAACCCTCGAACGTCTCGAGTCTGTTGTGACCGACTGATCACACACACGGTCTGCCTAGCACCTCAGCTCTTGGCCCACTTGCTGGTCTTCTGAGGAGCAAGATCGATTGATCAGGCCTCTTCCATTCCGGCGAGAAGTTCTGCGTCGTCGGGTGGCTCAACACCTTCGGTGTAATAGGTGTAGAGACTCTCGATGATCTCCTTGATGCCTTCGGCACCGCCCATGGTCAGTTCCACGGTGACGACGTTGGAGTTGATGTGGATCGATGAAATCGAGCCGCGCTCGAAGAGCCGGCGGGCGAGTTCATCGCTCGGGCGGTCCATCACAGCGTCGTCCGACGACCGGTAATGGTCGTGTCCCATCCCTGTCAAGACGCGGTTGAGCTCGAAGCGGACGACTCCAAGTCGTGAGGAAGGTTTTTCGACGACGGTCACCGGCTGTCCCATGGTCGAAGATGCTACCGGCCTCGCCAGACGATATTCGAGGTGTGCGCGATCAGAACAGCGTGGCTTGCGCATCGCGCCTGTGCCGTGGCGGATTCGACCACACCAACGAATCCATGAATGCCCAAGAGCGGCGATGAAACGCCGTGGGCCCCCAGGCTTGAAGGACCGACTGGTGGCGCGGGCACGGATACCCCTTATTGCGCTCAAAGTCGTAGCCCGGATACCAACGCGCCGCGTGTCTCATGATGCGGTCGCGGGAGACCTTCGCGACAATCGATGCTGCGGCGATCGTCAAAGACGATGCATCACCACCAACGATCGTCTCGGCACGACCATCGCCGAGGAAGTCCCAGTTGCCGTCGATCAAGATTCGGGTTGGTTCGCTGCCCAGGCCCGCTAGACAACGCTGCGCAGCGAGGCGCTGCGCGTCGGACATCCCCAGCTCATCACACTCTCTGTGTGTCGCGTGGCCAACCGAATATGCATCACACCAGCTCGTGATTCGATCGAACGCTGTTTCGCGCTCGGCGCTCGTCAACATCTTCGAGTCACGCACCTTGTAGATGCGTCGGTCGCGCGGCGCTACCACCGCCGCAAGGGTCAGCGGCCCCGCCCAAGCACCCTTGCCGACCTCGTCCATGCCGGCGACCACATGGCCGCTTGACCAGGCGGCACGTTCGGCTGACAGTCCTGGGCTCGAGGTCCTCAGCGATTTGCGCATCGTCTTCACACCAACAAGACCTTCATGACAGCAATACCTCCCCATTGTCGCCGTGGCCCTCGAACGTCTCGTCGAGACCGCAACGTACGCGCAACGAGTCGACCTTGCCGCCGCTGCGATCGAGCTCCCATAACAATGCAGGTCGGTCGTCGTGCCAACGCAGAGCAAACGACAATCGTCCCATCGACAAGTTCAGACCATGCACCTCGACCGGTGTTTCGACCCAAGCTTCGGGTATCGCCGGAAGGATCTGCACGAGATCGGCTGGCCATTGAGTGCACAACATGGACTCGATCAGCGCGACAACCGCCGCCGAGGTCGCATCGTGATCGATCCGACCTAGCGGTCGAGCCGTGTCCGCGACGAACCCCTCCGGAAATCGCCCGAATCGGTTCCTCGCCCGGTCCAGGCGCTCGACGAGGCGGTCATCCCAACCCGACAGGAGACTTGAGCTGAGATTGGCAGTGTCGCATGAGGACGATGAATGCTCGGCTCCGGCTGTGGCGATCGACCGCACTGTTTCGGCAGACTGATCCAGCTCTGAAGCCAGTAGGGCCAGCCAACTCGCAGCGGCGGGGTCGACCGGCTCACCGTGGCGCTGCAGCGTTTCGAGCGCGGCCGCACCAAGCGCGAGGCAGGCCGCGGCTGACTCGCTCCACTCAGCCGCTTCGCGATCCGAGTTGCACACCCAGCGCTTGACCACGAAAGCGATTAGGCGAGCGGTCGCCGGTTTGCGCAACGCCTGACGCGAGATACAACCGTCGGTCGGCCAGCGATCCGAAAGCGAGCCATCCACCGCAGCGATCAGCGCAGCATCGATCGGATCGTTTGACCTCGAGAGCGCAACGCGGGTCAATGCGCTGCGGTACAGCCCGGCGATCATGGGATCGTCGTGTGCGATAGTCGCGGCGTTGCTGGCACAGTAGGCGTCCCAACCACTTCGTACGGCGTCGGCACCGCGGATCACGGGGTCCGGGTCATCGACGCGATCGATGACGATGCGTGATGACAAACCGTGCGTGAGTGGTCCCGCCAGAGCCGCCCAGCGTTGTTTTGGCCTTCTCGAGGACGCGGGCTGAGATGACGGATCTTCGAGCTGCTCGAGATCAACAGCTCCCTGGCCGAGCGCCACAACCGTCCAAGGGTCCGCTCCAATCATTCGCGTGCTGTCGAGCGCGACCGATCGTTGCGCTGGTAGGAGAACAGCTGCACTTCTTGCCGGGCCCGACAGAACCCATCCGAGACCGAACGGTGTATCACCCTCGTTATGTGCATCGAGGACGACCACCGAACCTTCCCCCACCTGTTCTGCATGGCTTACGATGCGCAGTCCGCCGTTGAAGTATCGGTTCTCGACTACGACACCGCAGTCGATGAAGTGCTGCGTCGACTGCTCCTCGGCGAGCCATTGCCATCCACTGCCGCGATGAAGTATGGGCCTGCAGCACAGACCTGTCGCAGACAAGCCGAGAGTCGCGTCCGCCCCAACCGTCGCTATCACACCCGCTCCAGCAGTACCGATGGAGACGCCGGTTGAACCGGTCGCTGACGATGCCTTGCTCACGCCTGTTCGTGACCCGTCTTGCGCCGTAGAAGACCACGGTACGCGTCTTGAGCCGAGCGTCCCTCGAGGACCACAGCACTCATCTCCTCTGCAATCGGCGCGTCGATCCCATAATGGCGGGCGAGTTCCACCACCACCGGCGCACTCTTCACGCCCTCGGCCACCTGATTCATCTCCTCGATGATCGACTCAAGGCTGTCTCCGCGGCCGAGACGCTCTCCGACGTGACGGTTGCGGCTCTGCGTGCTCACACAGGTCGCCACCAGGTCACCCATTCCGGCCAATCCGGCGAACGTCGCCGGATCACCACCCATCGCGACGCCAAGGCGAGTCATCTCAGCAAGTCCGCGGGTGATGACCGCTGCACGGGTGTTGTCACCAGTGCCCAGCCCGACCGCCATACCAGCGGCCAGCGCCACCACATTCTTCAGTGCTCCACCCAACTCACAGCCGATCACATCGCTGTTGCGGTACACGCGGAACAGATCGGTGGAAAACACGTCCTGGAGGCGTTCGGAGATGCCGTCATCTGTGGTCGCGATCACCGCCGCTGCTGCGTGACCGGCCAAGATTTCCTTTGCAAGGTTGGGTCCGGTCAACACTCCTAGCGGATGACCGGGCAGTACCTCGCCAGCGACCTGCGTCATTCGTAGCTTTGAACCTTGTTCAAGACCCTTTGTGAGGCTGATCACCGGCACCCAGGCGCGAAGGTGAGGCGCTAGTTCCTCGCAGGTTGCGCGGAAACAATGTGACGGCACCCCCATCACGAGCAGGTCGGCCTGACCGACCACCAAGGCGAGATCGTCTGATGCGGTCAGGTCTTGGTGCAGCGTGTGGGTAGGGAGATAGGTCTCGTTCGTGTGTGCCGAGTTGATCTCGTCGGCGACCTCCGCTCGACGCGCCCACACCATGGTCGGTTCGTTGTGAGCCGCCAGGTGCGCGACCGTCGTACCCCACGAACCTGCGCCGATCACCGCTACCTGCATCGTCATGTCACGACCCTAATCGGCCTCGCCCGGCGGAACCCCGACCGAGCACAGCGCGGCCGATCACCGGACGGACCAACCATCATCGGGAGATAACGTGGAGTGGTGCGCGCAGTTGTGATCGTTCCGATCAAGTCGTTCGACGAAGCCAAGAGCCGGCTCTCCTCGAGCCTCGGTGCCGCCGAACGACAATATCTGGCGAAACACTGCGCTGAAACCGTCGTCGCTGCGGCGCAACCCCTTCCAGTGCTCGTGGCATGTGACGACGACGACGTGGCTACCTGGGCGGTCGCGCTGGGGGCGACGGTGTCTTGGCGCAAAGGCCGCGACCTCAACCAAACGGTCACCGACACGGTCGCTGCACAGCGCAACGAGTTCGACCAGGTCATCGTCGCGCACAGCGACCTTCCCCTCGCCATCGCCCTGGGACCGCTGCTCGTCGGCCACCACAGGATCACCCTCGTCGGGGACCGACACGGTGAAGGCACCAACGTCGCGGTCGTCGACCCGAGCTGCGGATTCAGATTCCAGTACGGAGCGGGGTCCCTCCGGCGACACAAGATCGAGGCGAGGCGCATCGGAACGCATGCTCGAA
>JADFOM010000190.1 GCA_022562835.1 Acidobacteriota bacterium
GAGCAGGCTGAAACTCGCCTTGCCGAGATGGCCGAGGACGGTGCCGTGCCGACCACCGAACCGCTCATCATCCCGCCCGACGGCGATGAGCCGCTGCCGGAGGTCACCGAACGCGTCGGCAAGACTAGATATTGCGAAGGTGTGCTCGAGGCCCGCGAACTCATCCTCGCCGGTGACATTTTCCAGGTTGTGCTTTCGGAGCGTTTCGATTTCGAACTTGGCGCAGAACCCTTCGACTACTACCGGGCGTTGCGGCAGGTCAACCCCAGCCCCTACATGTACATCCTTCGCCACGGCGATCTCTCGATCGTCGGTTCATCGCCCGAACCAATGGTGCAACTGCTCGACGGTCGCGTGATCTCACGTCCTATCGCTGGAACTCGACGGCGCGGGCGCACAGACGAGGACGACCGAAGACTCGGAGCGGAACTCGCTGAGCACCCAAAGGAGGTCGCCGAGCACATCATGCTGGTCGACCTCGCGCGCAACGATGTCGGCCGGGTGGTCGAGTTCGGGACCGAACAGGTTGACGAACTCATGACCCTCGAGCGGTACAGCCACGTGATGCATCTCACCTCCCAGGTTTCCGGAACGCTCGCGGAGGGAAAGACCCCGATCGACGTGTTGCGCGCGACGCTTCCCGCCGGAACGGTGTCGGGCGCGCCCAAAGTTCGAGCCATGGAGATCATCGACGAGATCGAGCCAGCACGACGGGGCCCCTACGCCGGCGTGGTTGGTTACCTCGACTTCTCCGGCAACATTGATACCGCGATCGCGATCCGCACGATGGTGATCCGCGACGGACACGCTTCGGTGCAAGCCGGTGCCGGAATCGTTGTCGATTCGGTCCCGGAGAACGAGTATCTCGAATGTCAAAACAAGGCCGCCGCACTTCTAGCAGCCGTGCCGGTGGCGCGACGAATGAGCGAGGCACGCACATGACAACCATCGATTTACACCGCTCGGTTCTGGAACTCAGCGGACCTGACGCGGTTAGCTATCTGCAGGGGCAGGTGTCCGCAGATGTCGAGAAGCTTGCGGATGGCGACGCTGCATGGTCGCTGATCCTTGAACCGCAGGGAAAAGTCGTTGCCTTCTTCCGGCTCGTACGGACCGAAGATGGGTTCCTGGCCGACATCGACGAAGGTTTTGGCGATGTGTTGGTCAAGCGACTCGAGCGTTTCAAACTGCGCACCGACATGACGATTGAAGAGCGTCACGACCTGGCGGTGTACGGCGTGCGCGATGGGTCCGAACCCGACGAGGACATAGACGGCATCGAAGTCGACTTTGAATGGCGCGGGTGGAAGGGTTTCGATGTGATCGGTCCCGAGCGCGGTGAGGTCGATGCTGAAGCAGCCCTCATTCGCTGCGGGTTTCCGCGAATGGGAACAGAGATAACCAACGACCGTATTCCCGGCGAGGTCACGGGTTTGATCGAACGTTGCGTCGATTTCACCAAGGGTTGCTACGTCGGTCAGGAACTTGTCGCGCGCATCGACAGTCGCGGTGGAAATGTGCCGCGTCGTCTGGTCCAACTGAGATCCGAAGTGGCACTCTCGCCAGGACAGGCCCTGGAGCTCGACGGCGCCGAATCGGGCTGGGTGACGAGCGTCGCCGTAGATGAACTCGGTGTCGCCATGCTCGGGTATGTCGCTCGAGCGGTATTGGACGGTGCACGACTCGATGCCTCCGGATCCGAGGTCCTCGTCGTGCCGCTCAAGGGCGACCAAGACCGCGCAGGGCCCTAGATTGCATGTGATGTCGCCCTACGAGGTGCTCGGCATATCCGAGCAGGTAAGCGTCGAAGAAATGCGCGCTGCCTACGTGCGATCCGCGCGCGCCTCTCACCCGGATCGACCGGGTGGAAGTGATCTGGCGATGCAACGTGTGAACGAAGCCTGGGCCGTGTTGAGTGATCCATCGCGCAAGGCCGACTTCGATCTCACATCTCGTCGCGCAAGAGAGGCAAAGGAACGCCAGCATGCGAGCCGCACAGCGAGCGGTCCGCGTCGGTCCCGCCAAACGACAGCACCGCGCTCAAACGTGACGGGTGATGGACGGATGAGGACACAGGAGTCGGCACCGGCGTGGAGCCCTCCGCCACCTGAACAGGGTCACGCATCGCTGGTGGCGGTGTTGCCACCGATGATGTTGGTCATCGGTGGATTTCTCGCCATGGCCGGTGCCGCTTTCAGCGTTGACGCCGTCTTTGCCGTCGGGTTGATCGTCGTGCTTCTCGGCGGGTTCGGATTGTTGGTTGTCCCGATTCTGCGGCTTGGCGAGAGCCGCCGTTCCGACGGTCCCCAGTAGGTCGAGACAGTGAACGCGACCTACCTCGACGCCATCCTCGAAGCACATCGCGAGAGGGCCAGCGGTGATGACCGATCGCTCGATCGAGTAATCGAGGCGTTGCCCGAACGATCCGAACGCGGATTTCGCCACGCACTGGCACGGTCGATCGATGGAGTGCACGTCATTGCGGAGATCAAACGACGGTCACCTTCCAAGGGCGATCTCTACGCGGACCTAGACCCGGCCGATTTAGCGAAGCGCTACGCCGAGGGGGGTGCCACCTGCCTCTCGGTGCTCACCGACAACGCTCACTTCGGTGGATCGAGTGATGACCTGCTCGCCGCCCGATCTGCGACCATCTTGCCCGTGCTGCGCAAGGATTTCACGGTATGTCTTCTCGACGTAGCCGACGCTGCTGGCATGGGCGCTGATTGCGTTCTCTTGATCGCCGCGGCGCTCGACGACGCCGAGCTTGTGGATATGTCTCGTCTCGCTTTGGAGCTAGGCATCGATGCGCTCGTCGAAGTCCACGATGAGGAAGAGGTCGGCCGCGCTATGGCTGCGGGCGCAACCCTCATCGGAGTAAACCAACGCGACCTCGTCTCCTTTGAGGTCGATCAGCAACGCGCCGTGCGGGTTGGCGCTTCGATTCCGGCCGATGTGATCAAGGTTGCGGAGTCGGGCGTGCGCGATGACCGCGATGCCAGTGCCCTTTGCGCAGCCGGCTATGACGCACTGTTGGTCGGAGAAACCCTGGTGACAGCGCAAGATCCATCGGCGACACTGCGTAATCTC
Organism: Acidobacteriota bacterium; assembly: GCA_022562835.1. Taxonomy (GTDB): domain Bacteria; phylum Actinomycetota; class Acidimicrobiia; order Acidimicrobiales; family SHLQ01; genus JADFOM01. The sequence continues at coordinate 3,091 of JADFOM010000190.1, forward strand.
CGCAACGCCGGCAGGGCCGACGGCTAAAGTCGAAACCGTGTTCGTCAAGATCTGTGGTGTGACCACCGAAGATGATGCGTTGCTCGCCGTCGCGCTCGGTGCCGACGCCGTCGGATTCGTCTTTGCGCCGTCGAAACGTCAGATTGCATCGTCGCGGGTCCGCGACATCGTGCGACGGCTCCCTACCGAGATCCTCACCGTCGGAGTTTTTCGCAACGAGCTGCCTGCGAGGGTGGTAGAGATCGTCAACGAGGCGCGGCTCAGCGGCGCCCAGCTGCACGGCCAGGAAAGCATCGCGGACACCCGTTGGGTCGCCGACCGTGTTTCGGTGTGTATCAAAGCGTTCCCAGCAGGCGTCTCGGCCCTCGACAACGCAGACGAGTACGGTGCGAGCGCGTTGTTGATCGATTCACCGAAGCCGGGATCCGGCGAGGTGTTCGACTGGTCGCTCGCAGAGGGAGCGCCGAGCCACCGCCGTGTGATCCTGGCCGGTGGCCTCACTCCGGACAACGTCGACGAGGCAATACAACGAGTACAGCCATGGGGAGTAGACGTTTCCTCTGGGGTTGAGGCATCGCCTGGTCGAAAGGATCCACGTCTGCTGCGGGCATTCATTGCAAATGCGCAGGCGGCGCCCACAGCGGAGCACAACCGTCCACCAGAGGACGGTTTCTACAACTGGGAAGAAGAGTTGCGTTGAAAGAACCGATTATGTCCGATCCCGGACCCAGCGGACGCTTCGGCGAGTTCGGTGGTCGGTTCATTCCCGAGACCCTTGTACCTGCGTGCGAGCGGCTCGAGGCGGCATTTCGTGAGGCTTGGGTGGACGACGTGTTCCGTGCGGAACTCGACGATCTGCTGACCCACTACGCAGGACGTCCCTCACCGCTCACGAGTTGCTCGCGCCTGTCAGAGGAACTCGGACTTGAATTGTTTTTGAAGCGTGAGGATCTAAATCACACCGGTTCACACAAGATCAACAATGTGTTGGGACAGGCGCTGCTCGCCAAGCGGATGGGCAAGCGCCGGCTCGTCGCGGAAACGGGCGCAGGTCAGCACGGTGTGGCAACAGCGACCGTCGCTGCACTGTTTGGCATGGATTGTGTCGTCTATATGGGCGAGGTCGACATGGGTAGACAGTCCTTGAACGTATTTCGGATGCAGCTGCTCGGCGCCGAGGTAAGACCCGCGCTCAGCGGCTCCCGCACGCTCAAGGACGCCGTCAACGAGGCGCTGCGCGATTGGGTGGCGACCGTCGAAGACTCCCACTACTGCCTTGGTTCTGTGATGGGACCCCACCCATATCCATGGATGGTGCGCGAGTTCCATCGTGTCATCGGCTCCGAGGCCAATGCACAGATGCTCGAGATGGTCGGCGGTCTCCCCGATGTGGTCGTTGCATGCGTCGGCGGCGGCTCGAATGCTGCCGGGATTTTCTCGGGCTTCGTGGACACCGATGCTCAACTCATCGGTGTCGAGCCAGCTGGCGGTGCCGCTGTTGGAGCAGGTGTACCCGGCGTCGTGCACGGATCTGTCAGCTATCTGATGCAAGACGAATGGGGGCAGGTCACCGAAGCCCAGTCGATCTCAGCGGGTCTTGACTACCCCGGCGTCGGACCTGAACACGCCCATCTCGCTTCGATCGGGCGGGCGCGGTTCGAACAGGTGACCGACGATGAGGTCGTCGAAGCATTTCAGCTCCTCGCTCGCACTGAAGGCATTATCACCGCGCTCGAATCGGCTCACGCTCTGGCGTGGATTTCGCGGGAGCGTGGCGAACTGGCCGGCAAGACGGTCCTGATGAACCTTTCGGGGCGCGGCGACAAGGACGTTGATCAGATGATGGACATTCTGAAATGAGCGGCGTGCTCGGGCGCCACCTGCGCGAGCGTCGCGACGGTGGCCAGAAGCTTCTGGTTCCATATATCACGGGTGGTCTCGGCGCCGATTGGCTCGACAACGTCCGTGCAGCTGATGACGCTGGCGCGGATGCCATCGAGATCGGCATCCCCTTCTCGGATCCCGTGATCGATGGGCCAACGATTCAGGCGGCGAACGATATGGCGCTCGAGGCAGGGGTAACACCGGAGACCGTGTTGAGTGAGCTACGAAACATCGACGTGGCGGCGCCGCTGCTCGTGATGACCTATTACAACATCGCCTTCCACGCGGGCCTGGAACGATTCGCTGGCGCATTGGCCGATGCGGGCGTAGTCGGCGCGATTCTGCCCGATGCTCCACTCGAGGAGATCGGCGAGTGGTCGGCCGTCGCCGAGGCACACAACGTCGAGGCCGTCCTGTTGGCTGCACCGACCGCGGATGACGACAGGCTCGCTCGAGTGG
>JADFOM010000191.1 GCA_022562835.1 Acidobacteriota bacterium
CTGCACTGGGGCGCAGGCGCCTACATCGTTGGCGAGGAGACCGCACTCATCGAAAGTCTTGAAGGCAACCGGGGCATGCCTCGTCTAAAGCCCCCGTACTTCCCAGCTGCGATCGGTCTCTACGGCAAGCCGACGATCGTCAACAATGTCGAGACCCTGTCCAACCTCGGTTGGATAATCACCAACGGCTCCGATGCCTACAAGGAGTTTGGTAGCGAAGCCTCACCGGGAACGCGACTGTTTGCGATATCGGGACACGTCAAGCGCCCCGGCGTCTACGAGGTCGAACAGGGTGTAACGACCTTCCGTGACCTGATCTACGGCGATAACTTCTGCCAAGGTATCCGTGAGGGCCACGAGCTCAAGATGTTCATTCCCGGCGGGGGATCTTCTCCCTGGTTCTTCCCCGAGCAGCTCGACCTGCCACTCGAGGGCCGCGAAGTTGGCGCTGCAGGATCGATGCTCGGCTCGGGCGCGATCGTGATCATGGACGAAACGACCGATGCCGTGCGTGCCTGCTTGCGGATTGTTCGGTTCTTCGCGCGTGAGTCGTGTGGAAAGTGCACCCCGTGCCGGGAGGGAACGACCTGGGAGGAGCGCATCCTGCAGCGGATCCTCGATGGTCACGGTCGCCCAAACGATCTCGACATGCTCCTCGACATTGCCGACAACATCAGTCCCGGCCCCTATCCGGTCGCATCGTTTGCCGAAGCATCGCTCGAGACCGTGCCCTTCCCCCCAAAGCAGACGACCATCTGTCCCCTGGGGCCTTCGTCGGTAGCCCCGATCACCTCTGCACTGCGTCGGTTCCGTCATGAGTTCGAGGCCAAGATCACGCGCCGCGACTCACTTGAGGTGACCTCGGAGGTGGCGTCGTGAGCCATGAAGCAACAGAAGAGCCATCGGGCGTCATCCTCAACGGAACTGAGATTGGTTTCGAGGACGGTGAGCTGCTCATCGAAGCGTGTGAGCGCAACGGAGTTCACATTCCTCGATTCTGCCATCACTCGCGCATGGAGCCGGTAGGCATGTGTCGAATGTGTCTGGTCGAGGTCGACACCGGCCGCGGCCCGGCGCTGCAACCTTCGTGCATGATCACCTGTAGCGCGGGAATGAGCGTCGAGACTGAGAGTCCCGCCACCAAGAAGGCGCAGGACGGCGTTCTCGAGTTCTTGCTCATCAACCACCCACTGGACTGTCCCGTGTGCGACAAGGGCGGCGAGTGCCCTCTGCAGGACAACGCCTATGCATACGGTCCTGGTGAAAGCCGATTTGTCGAGGAGAAGCGGCACTACACCAAACCGATCGCGATCTCAGAAACGGTTTTCCTCGACCGCGAACGCTGCATTCTCTGCGACCTCTGCACTCGGTTTGCGTCCGACGTGGCAGGCGACGCTTTGATCCAATTCCAGGGCCGCGGCGCGCAGACCGAGATCAACACGTTCCCCGACCATCCGTTCGCCTCGTACTTCAGCGGCAACACCGTGCAGATCTGCCCCGTCGGCGCATTGACCGCCAAGCCGTATCGATTCAAGGCGCGTCCCTGGGACCTAGACGAGGTTGAATCCACCAGTGTGATCGATTCGGTGGGTTCCCGAATCGCGGTGCAGTCTTCCCATGACGTCGTACTGCGCTACCAGGGAATCGACGCCGATGCGGTCAACTGGGGCTGGCTCAGTGACAAGGAACGGTTCAGTTTCGAGGCCTTCAACAGCGATGAGCGCATCGCCGAGCCGATGTTGCGTAGTGGTGGCGAGCTCACCGAAGCCACATGGTCGACGGCGCTCGCCGCGGCAGCAGACGCTTTGCGCGGCGTGGATCCGGAGCGGGTTGGTGTAATCGGTGGTGCCCGGCTTACCAATGAGGCGCAGTACGCGTGGACGAAGCTGTTCAAGGGTGCGATCGGGACCGACAACGTCGACGCACAGCTCGGCGATGGATTGACGCCCGACCTTTTGTTCGGCTACCCGCGCGCCACCATCGACGAGGCCTGCACTCCAGGCGGCACGATCATTTTGTTGGGTCCAGATCCACGCGAGGACCTCGGCGCACTTTTCCTACGTCTACGCCACGCTGTGGTCAATGATGGCGCTCGTCTGATCGAACTCACTCCGCTGACCACTGGACTGTCTTCGCTCGCCGCTGCGAGGCTTCACCCTCATCCTGGTGAGACATCGCTCGTCGCGCGAGCACTGGTGGATGGCGCAAGCGGGGACGTCGCCGGTGTCTCTCGCGGCGCGATCGACGCGGCGCGTCGGGCGATCGAGGGTCCGGTAACAATCATCGCTGGTCGCGCGAATCTGGCCGAACACGCATCGCTTACAGCGGCCACGGTCGCGGAGCTGATGCGCCTCGACGGTGCCCGAGTGCTATCAGCCGTGCGGCGCGGCAACATCCACGGCGCGTTGGACATGGGCATGAGCCCAGGATGGCTGCCCGGTCGCCAACGACTGATCGGTCATTCGCTCGGGTCGGGTTGGCCCAAGGTCCCCACCGTCGCCGGGCTCGACTCCGCCGGCATTCTGGCCGAGGCGGCCGCTGGGCGCATCGACGTTCTGGTCCTGCTGGGTGCCGATCCGTTGGCCGACGTGCCCGATGCTGCACTGGCACGCAAGGGTGTTTCCGGCGCGGACAAGATCATTGCCGTGGACACCTTCGTAACCGATTCAGTTTCGCAGGCCGACATCGTTTTGGCCGCTGCTGGACCGTGTGAACGCGAAGGCACGTTTACCAATCTCGAGGGTCGCATCAGCGTTGTCGCCCAGAAGGTCAACCCTCGTGGAACGTCGCGCTCCGATTGGGAGATAGCGGTGGAGCTCGCTGCCGCTCTTGGTATCGACCTTGAGATCGAGTCGCTCGACGACATCTGGGCCGAACTCTCCTCGGCCGTCGAACTGTACGACGGACTTGATCTCGAGAAGCTGGCGCAGCATCAACGCGAGGGCATCATGTTGCGTCCGACCCCCGAATCGACAGATGTATTCACCCCTGTGGACACACCCCGCAACGACGCCTACAGCCTGCGTCTGATCGTGACACGCGTGATGTACGACCGCGGTTCGATCGTGTCTCGTTGCCCTTCTGGTGCAACAAATCCGAGTTCGCCAGCGGTACGGGTCAACCCCTATGAATTCGAACAGCTCGGCGCGGTCGACGGTGAACGTTTCACGCTTACGTCGACGGCGGGCAAGATGTCAGCGCCGCTCATGGGCGACGTGTCGGTGCCTCGCGGCGCGGTCGCCGTCGTCTTCGCACAGCCGGAGCTAGACGTCAGGTCGTTGATCGATCACACCGCGGCCGTCGTCGACGTGAGGATTGAGCGAGCATGAGCGTCTTCGCGGTCGATCCGCTTCTCGCTGGTGAGGTCGGTCTCGAGGTCCTGGCCGTCGTGTTGTTCAAGGTGTTGGTCGTCTTCGTCTTGTTGATCGTCTCTGTGATGCTGATGATCTGGGCCGAGCGCAAGATCATCTCCGATATGCAGAACCGCATCGGTCCGACGCGCGCCGGTCCGTGGGGAATCCTTCAGACGTTGGCCGATGGCCTCAAGCTGATCTTCAAGGAAGACCTCATCCCCGACAACGCGAACCGCACCGTCTTCAAGCTGGCGCCGTTACTCACCTTGGTGCCTGCGTTCCTGACGTTTTCGATCATTCCGCTCGGTGGAGACTTCACCGATAAGGACGGGGTGATCAGCCTCTTTGGCAATGACACGTACCTTCAGCTCGCTGATCCGCCGATCGGGCTGTTGCTGTTCCTTGCGATGTCCTCGGTCGCTGTCTACGGCATCATGCTCGCGGGATGGTCATCCGGTTCGAAATACCCTCTACTGGGGTCGGTGCGCGCCACCTCCCAGATGATTTCCTACGAGGCTGCGCTGGGCCTGACCGTCGCTGCGGTGTTCCTCCAGTCCGGCTCCTTCTCCACCCACACGATCGTTTCCGAGCAGTCGGTATGGCAGTGGAACATGTGGTTTACCGGTTTTGTCCCGATGGCGATCTTCATGATCGCCGCGACCGCCGAACTGAATCGTCCGCCGTTCGACCTCGTCGAGGCGGAGCAGGAACTCGTCGGCGGTTTCCACACCGAATACAGCTCGATTCGCTTCGCCCTGTTCTATCTCGCCGAGTTCATGAACACGATCACGATCTCCGCGATCGTTGTGACAATCTTTCTCGGTGGCCCGAACGGCCCCATCTTCATCGATGCGGTCGCTTGGCTGTGGCCGATCCTCTGGTTCACGGTCAAGCTGTTTGCCCTGCTGTTCACCTTCATCTGGATGCGAGCCACGCTGCCGCGGTTCCGCTACGACCAGCTGATGGATCTTGGCTGGAAGGTGCTCACCCCGGTCGCGCTCGGTTGGCTGCTGTTCCTGGGTGCTCGTGACGTCGCAAACGATCGAGGCTGGAATCCCGTATTGGTCGTCGGCGTGGCGGTCACCGCGTTCGCTGTCTTCGGCGCACTCTTGTTGCGCGCTGTGCGTATGGGCAAGCAGGTCCGCGAGCTCGAAGAGATGAGGGGCTGATCGTGGGATATCTCAACGGATTCCGCGTGACCTTCAACAAGATGTTCGAGGACCGCGTTACTACTGAGTACCCTGAGGAGAAGCAGGAAAAACCCGATCGGCTCCACGGGCGTCACGTCCTGAATCGCTACGAAGACGGCATGGAGAAATGTATCGGGTGTGAGCTGTGCGCCGCTGTGTGTCCTGCGAAGTGCATCTATGTGCGCGGCAAGGACAACCCACCAGATGACCCAGTCTCACCGGGTGAACGTTTTGGGTTCGTATACGAGATCAACTATCTGCGGTGCATTCACTGCGACCTCTGCGTTGAGGCCTGTCCGACCGAGGCGATTACCGAATCGAAGCTGTTCGAGTTTAGTTTCTCGAATCGCAGCGATGCGATCTACACGCGCGACGAACTCATCGTCGATGACGACGGACGTCCACAGCAGATGCCGTGGGAGGACTGGCGGCCGCCACCGGACTGGGCCTGACAAGCGAGAGGGCGGCCGCGCGCGCCGCCTTCTGGTGGCCCTCTAGTGGTGAGCCGTCTAGGCAGGCGGCTTCAGTTCGTTGATCCGGGCGCGCACGGCGTCCGGGTCCTTGAACCACTGGGCGTTGAGCGGCGTGTACTCCTGCTGCGCCTCCGGCACGTCGTCCTCCTCGAAGATCGCGGTCACCGGACAGACGGGCTCACAGGCGCCGCAGTCGATGCACTCTTCCGGGTCGATGTAGAGAATGCGGTCGCCGGCGGCCTCGTCTTCGTGGATGCAGTCAACAGGACAGACCTCGACGCAGGACTTGTCCTTGGTGTCGATGCAGGGGTCAGTAATCGTGTAGGTCATTGCGGCTCTCTCCAAGCGGTCCGTTAAGATACGATTTCGTGCGTAAAG
>JADFOM010000192.1 GCA_022562835.1 Acidobacteriota bacterium
CAGGCGGTGTAGAGCGTCGGCCGGGACTTGCCAGTCGTTCCCCCGGACGTATAGATCCGCATCGGTTCAGCAAGTGCGTCGGCAGGCATCACGCCCTGATAGTCACCAAACGGAGGATGCGCCTCGATGCTCGATCGGATGTCATCCACCGTGTACGCAGGCGCGATGCTGAGGTCCGTCAACGACGAGATCGCACGCGGATCAAACCCTGCGTCAACAAATCGGCGGGCGAAGAACGGCACCTTGGACGCGGCATGTGCCCGCGCTCGCAGCCTCGTTAGCTGCTTTGCCTCGATGACGTCCGGCTCGTCGAGCCAGGCCGACTCGAAGTACTCCGGTGGCGGTTCGAACCGATCGGTCAGCTCAGCGAAATCAACCGCCTGAAACGGACGACGAAAGGTTCCCATGGCGTTTACTCGGCCCCAACGGTTAGTGCGATGTCGGTGGCCTCACGAAACTCGCTCGGGAGATAGCCTTCAGGGAAACGATAGAAGTCGATCGCGTTGTCCCAGAGGATCTTCCTCTTGGACTCCATCGACAGTCTGTCCGGTTCGAGTTCCATGAATTCGGTGGTGGTGTGGGGGTATTTCGAATCCGGATGTGGGAAGTCGCTCTCCCACAGGATGTGGTCGTCACCCAGCCAACGAATCACATCGATGACAAAGGGGTCCTCACATTCGGTGGTGATCCAGCAGTTGCGTTTGAAATAGTCGGTCGCGTTCATGGTGAGGTCTGGGAACTCCGATGCACCCGCCATTTCGAGGTGCTCGTCGATGCGGTGAAGCCAGGACGGCACCCACCCGCAGCCAGCTTCCATGTACGCGCAACGCAACCGAGGGAACCGCTCGAACACCCCGTTGACGATCATGGAAAGGCTGGCGTTCATGGCTTCGTGCGCATGGACTGTGGTGTGCCATTCGGTGAAGGTGAAAAAGCGGTCGGAACCCTCGGTCTGACCTCGCAGGCCCATGAACTCGTGAGTCGCGAAGGCGCAGTCGAGGTCTTGGATCAGTTCGTAGACCGGGTCGTAGTAGCGGTCGCCGAGGTTGCGGTGGTTGACGAAGTTCGGTCGCGCCCAGAAGGAGCGGATCCCAAGTTCGTCGTGGGCATATTGGATCTCTTTTACGGCACGGCTTACATCGTTGAGTGGCACCGGGCAACTAGTGGCGATTCGACCGCCGGAGCTCTCGCGCATTTCGGCGCCCCAACGGTTATATGCGCGGACCATGGCCGCCTGGAGCTCGGGATCGATGCCGTCGAGCCATAGGTCGTATTCGGGGCCATATATGACAGAGACGTCGATGCCGTCGACGTCATACGCTTTGGCGACACGTTCGCCCGTGAATCCTTCGGTGACGAGGTCGCCGTACTGTTCGATCATGTCTTCGGTGGTCCAGCCGATCGCCTTCTGGAACTGCCCGTAGAGGCTCGTGTCGTGTTGTGAGAAACGTCCGTCGACAACGACGGGGTTGTAGGTGTCCAGGCCAGCTGGATTTCGGCGCGTGATCCGGTCTACGAATCGTGGTTCGAGGTAGCGCTGCCAGAGGTCCGCGGGGTAAATAACGTGCGAGTCGGCATCGAAGACGTTGTAGCCGTTGCGCATGATGGGTGATGCTCCTGCTGTTAGGCGGTCAGGAAAGTCTGGTCGTCGACGCTTCGGGTCGCACGACTATGAAGCGAATGCCTTCGTCGCCGACGGTGAAGCCGTACTCGGTCTGCGCTGGGACTTCCACGACGTCGCCGGCACTGAGCTGCGGACCTCCGCCCACCTCGCAGCCGCCCTCGAGGATGATCATCAGTTCGTCGACTGAGTGTGAATGCGGAGGTACTTCGAAGCCCGCTGGCATCTCGGAAAGCTGTGAGTGAAAACCAATGGCACCCTTTGTGACCTGAACGCGCCGCGCGCCGATAGCAGTCGCCTTGTCGGCGAGTTCGCGCAACTCGGGTGGTGCATCAGCAGCCGTCTCCCAACGAAGGTCGGCCAGATGGTGAAACGTCGCCGCGTCAAGCGCCGCTTCGCTGTTGTTGGTCATTGTGATCCCTCATTTGGTGTGCACAGATATGTCCGTGTAGACGCTCCAGTAATTATCTACTACTAGATATTCTTACTATAGACTATTATTCGCGAGACACGCAAGCCCCCGGAACAGAAGACGTCTCCGAGGGCCCAAGGGTCAGCCATCTCGCGCCGTCGAGGTATCATCTATAGGTAGATAGTCTGGATACAGACTAAGTTCGGACCACAGCACCGCCGAGAACGACACGAGGCCGGAACCATTAGCAAGAACCAATCTCGCCAGCCGCTCCCAATGCCCGCCTACCTCGCTCACGAGGTTGGGCCTGCCGCGTTGTTCACCCGACTCCAACGGGTTGGGATTCATCTCGAGGTGCTTCAGCGAGAAGCGATGGTCGACGTCGAGGTCACCTTCGGGGACTTCGTCATCCTCGCCACGCTGCATCGAGAACCGCCACCCCACGAGCTGCCGGTGAGCCAAATTGCCAGCTACATCCTTCGACCCATGGGTTCGATCAGCCAGGCCCTCGACCGAATCGAACACGAGGGACTTGTGGCCCGCACCCACGACGCCACAGACCGCCGTCGAGTGATCGTCACGCTCACCGAGCAAGGCGCAATGGTCGTCGACCGAGCACAACAATCCTACGAACGCGTCAGACTGCGAGTGTTCGATCGCCTTACGAATGGTGAGCTTTCAGCAATCGACGGAGCGGTGACCACGCTGCTCGGCGCGTTCGATGCCGACTATGAGGAGAACAACACATGAGCAGCGAGACGCCACGCATCGCCGGCGTCGAACACACGATCATCCATCCGGGCAGCAACGACGACGTGCCGTGGATCGCGGTGCGCAGTCAGCGCAACCCCGACGGCAGCGAATCGCACGTGTGGGAACGTTGGATCGCGTTTTCGGTCGAGCCGCTCTACCTCGCGCTGTTCGCGCGTTGGGATCCAAACATGATCGTGCGCCGTCACGGTCACTACAGCCCTCATGTCCTCACGGTCCTCGAGGGAGAGTTCAGTTGCGACGGTGAAGTGTGCAGACCCGGCAGCCACCTCGAACTCCCGCTCGGTGCCTCGTTTGGCCCGTTCGTAGCAGGACCGGACGGAGTTCACCTCTATGAGGTGATGATGGGTGACCCGCGCTCGTGGAGCGATGAGCCCGAGGCGATGGCAACAATTCTCGCCGAGCGACGCGTCGAACAACTCCCGGACCCACCTATTGACCTGCCGGCGGGCCTCAAAGACCTCCGCGCCGTGTTCTCAAAGGGCGCAGAGTAGGTTCGGTGTGTGCACCGGCAGGTTGTGCAATCGCGACCTACGGTGCATCGGTACTGATGACACGAGAGAACGGATGGTGCGATGAGCGAGTTCAACGACCAGATAATCGCGGAGTTTCGAGCTAACGGCGGCAGAGTTGAGGCCTTCGGCGACGCACCAATGGTGGTGCTCCATGCGGTCGGCTCGAAGTCGGGCGAGGTCCGCGAGACTCCGCTCGTGGCACTCGTCGAAGGCGACGAGTTGTTCGTCTTTGCCTCGGCCGCCGGGGCGCCCAAAAATCCGAGCTGGTACCACAATCTGAAGGCCAACCCCGAGATCGACGTCGAGTACGGAACAGAGAAGTTCCGTGCCAGGCTCACCGAGCTCGACGACCCCGAGAGGGGTGAGCGGCTCGACGCCCAAGCAGAACTGATGCCCGCCTTCGGTGATTACATACCTAGCGCGGCACCAAGACTGATCCCAGGCTTTCGCATCGACCGGCTCTGAGGTCTCCAGCTAAACGGCCACAACACTCAGCACCGCCACGATAAAATCGGACTCTGCGGTGAACGGCCGCAGGTCCCAGGTCGACAGCTCGACATCTAGAGACAGGCCGGCTTCGACGACATCGGAGCGGAAGTCCTCGAATTCGTAGTCGCGTCCCGCGCCGAACCCAACGATGATCCGCCCTTCGCCAAGTACGTGTCGGCCGAGGCGTGCCAGTACCTCGCGGCGAGTGCCCGGGGCCAAGAACGGCATGACGTTTCCGGCTGCGAAGACCACGTCGAAGCCTTCTGGAATACCTCTGGCCGGAAGGTCGAGCTCTGAAAGGTCGCCCACGAGCCAAGTCGGGCCGGGATGGTCTTTGCCGGCCGCAGCGATCAGTGCCGGATCGCCGTCGACCCCGACGACGTCATGACCGAGCGTCGCAAGCAGGGATCCGACCCGGCCCGACCCGCAGCCGGCGTCGAGTATCCGGGCACCGCGCGGCGCCATTGCGTCGATCAGTCTCGCCTCGCCCGCGAGGTCTGCGCCGTCGGCGGCCATGGTCCGGAACCTCTCGATGTACCAGCTGGAGTGCTCGGGCTTCTCCTCGACAAGTTTCTGCCAGTTGCTCTTCTCTGCCACGGGTCTCCTCTTTGGCTCGCCGGTTCAGGATATGGCGCACCATCAGCCGTTGGTCACCGCCGCGTCAACTCTCAAGATGCAGAAGACGAAGGGCGGATCTCGGTGACGACGGCGCCGAGGTTCGATAGTTGATCCTGGCCCGGAACAACACCGATACCGGGACCGGTCGGCACCTCGATTTCGCCGTCGATGAGTTCGAACGGTTCGGTGACGTCCTCGAGGAAGTAGCGGCTACTGGCAGATAGATCCGGTGGCAGCGAAAATCCCTCCATTGCGGCCAAGGCCAGATTTGCCGCGCGACCGACACCGCTCTCGAACATGCCACCGCAGAGAACCGGTATGTTCTCAGCGATACAGAGATCGTGCATTCGTTTGGCTTCGAGGTAGCCGCCGATCCGTCCCGGTTTGACGTTGATAATCGAGCAAGCCCGCAACTCGATTGCCTCTCGTGCAACTCGCAGCGACGTGATGCTCTCGTCAAGACACACAGGAGTCCGCAGAGATCGCGCCAACGAGGCGTGCGCTTCGAGGTCGTCTGCTGCGAGTGGCTGTTCGATCAGCGCCAGCCCGAAGTCATCAAGCCCGCTGAGATGTTCTAAGTCGCCGAGTGTGTAGGCGCCGTTCGCATCGACCTGCAACATCACAGAGTCGCCAACGTGACGACGAATCGCCTCGACGATGGAGACGTCGCGGCCGGGTTCGATTTTCAGTTTGATCCGTGCGTAACCCTCTTCGAGACAGCGTTGCGCGACTTCAAGCGTTTCGGAAACGTCGTCGTGTAGACCGATCACGACGCCTGGTGCGACCGTTTTCGCTGTGGCGCCGAGATAGTCGGCCAGCGAGCGACCCGCGAGCCCGCGCTCGGCGAGCCCGGCCACCGCCGGGCCCTGGTCTCCCTGCAGGCCGTGCAGCCACCACCCGCCGGCGCCGCCGACGAGGATCAGGGCGACGGCCGCCGCCGCCCGGGAGATCGCCAT
>JADFOM010000193.1 GCA_022562835.1 Acidobacteriota bacterium
ATAATCAACTGGCTAATCGAATTGCAGCATAAAGAGCGGACCGGCATGGGGAGGTTATTTGTGAAGGAACATATCTTGATCATCAACTATCCCAACGAGTCCCGCGTCCGCCACATAATCGAAGAGTTTACGTCGGACCCGAGGCATCAAAATGATGACATCGCCATCGTCACCGATTCGCGCGACTACATCGATGCCGAGCTGTCCGCCTGCGCCGGTCACGAGCACGCTTGGCTTCATCGCTGGGTCCTCACGCGTTCTTCAGCGGTTCCCACCACTCACGATTGTCGCGGTACCACGCAACCGTTCCTTCTACCGCCTCGTTGAACTCGCGTTTTGGGCTCCAGCCGAGCGCTCGCACTTGGCGGTGTCAATCGAATAACGACGATCGTGACCGAGCCGGTCCTGCACATACTCGATCATCGACTCATCGGTGCCGCAGAGTTCGAGGATCAGATGTGTGAGCTCCTTGTTCGTGACCTCGTTGCCGGCGCCGATGTTGTAAATCTCGCCGATCTGACCTTCACGCAGCACCAAATCGACGCCGACACAGTTGTCTTCGACGTAACACCAGTCGCGAATGTTGAGGCCATCGCCGTATAGCGGAACCTTGATGCCATCGAGAAGGTTGGTGACAAACAGTGGGATGACTTTTTCGGGGAACTGGTACGGCCCGAAGTTGTTCGACGACCGGGTCACAATTACTGGCAGTCCATAGGTCGTTGCGTAGGACAGCGCCACGAGGTCCGAGCCTGCCTTGGACGCTGAGTAGGGTGACCGCGGATCGAGAGGATCGGTCTCTGTGAACGATCCCGTCTCGATCGACCCGTAGACCTCGTCGGTGGAGATGTGCAGCAAGCGATCCACCTCGACGTGGCGCGCGACATCACAGATGACGTTGGTGCCGTCGCAGTTGGTGCGCACGAACTCGTCGGGGTTGACGATCGACCGGTCGACGTGACTTTCAGCTGCAAAGTGAACGACGGCGTCGTGTCCGGCCATTGCCGAGTTGACCGCCTCGCGATCACAGATGTTGCCTTTGACGAACGTAAAGCGCGAATCATCCTCGAAGTCGTGGAAGTTCGCTGTCGTGCCTGCGTAGGTGAGAGCGTCGAACACGGTCACTTCGTCGTCGGTTGTGCCCAAGACGTGACGAACGTAGTTCGAGCCGATAAATCCAGCGGCCCCGGTGACAAAAAGCTTCATTAGATCTTCCTTTGCGTTCTGCGCTGGCCGTTCAAGTTCGCAGCGAGTAGTGAGGCTGCCATTGTTCGCCGATTTCACTGCGCAGGGGGTTCGCGCGGTCGCGATCGGAAAGGAGCGGGTCGCTCACCCCCCAGTCAGCATCGATTTGCGGGTCATCGAATGCGACTCCCAGCTCGTCAGCCGGATTGTAGTAACCATCGACGAGGTAGGTGATGGTCATATCGGTGAGCGAAGCGAATCCATGGGCGACGCCAGGTGGGATGTAAAGGCCATGATGCGCATTGTTTCCATCCTCGTCGACACCGAGATCAACCTCGAGCGTGTTGCCGTCGGTCGGTGAACCGGTCCGTAGATCGTGCAGGACCACCCGGGCTCGACCGATTGGAACGTACCAGTAGTCGGCCTGGTGTAGGTGGTAGTGCAGCCCGACGATGCTCCCGGCCTGGCGATCTCCCCTGTTGCCTTGGATCATCTCACGACCGTTTGGGAACCATGCGCGACGATAGGTCTCGACGAAGATCCCACGATCGTCAGTGTGAATGTCCGGAACGACGTGATACGCGCCCGCAACCACCTCTGATTCGGTAACTTCTGGCATCGACTAATTGACCTCCACATGGCAATGATCGCCCAACATCAGACGAGTCGCTGTCGGGCGCGTTTCACCCTTGACTACTTCGACATGGCGACCGATCAGCGAGTCTGCCAGACGCTCGATGTCGATGATTGAGCTCTCCTCGAGCACAACCGAGTTCTCGACGTCGGAGCGTTCGATAAGACAACCGGCCGATATGGATGTGTAGGGCCCGATGTAGCTGTCGACGATGCGTGCGCCGGAACCAATGATGGCCGGGCCGCGAATCTTGGAGTTCTCGATGACCGCGTCGGCGGCGATCTCGACCCGACCTTCGACGCTGCTGGACTCGTCGACGACTCCGTTCACCGCCCGCTCGATTCGGTCGAGAACAAGACGGTTACATTCGAGCAGAGGGTCTTTCTTGCCCGTGTCGATCCACCATCCGTCGAGCACCTCGTGACGAACCCGGTGGCCCTTTTCGAGCAGCCACTGGATGGCGTCGGTGATCTCGAGTTCGCCGCGCTCGGACGGCTCGATAGAGCGCGCCGCGGTGAGGATCGTCGAGTCGAACAGATAGACCCCGACCAGGGCCAGGTTCGAGGGAGGGTTCTCCGGCTTCTCGACCAGTTTCTCTACCTCGCCGGCAGCGTTGATAGCCGCGACGCCGAACGAAGAGGGGTCATCGACCTTGGCCAGCAAGATTTGGGCGACCAGCTCGTCGGATTGTTCGCCGAGCTCAGGTTCGTCGGAGGCCTGTCGCGCCGCCTCAAAGCGCGCGACAAACTCCTCAAGACCCTGTTCGAGCATGTTGTCGCCGAGATACATGACGAAGTCGTCGTCGCCAAGGAACTCCTCGGCTATCAATACACAGTGAGCCAGCCCGAGCGGCTCGGTCTGCGGGATGTAGGTGACATCGACCCCGAAGTCTGATCCATCCCCGACGGCCGCACGAACCTCATCACCGGTGTCACCGATGATGATGCCTATCTCGGTTACCCCGGCGCGCGCCATATCCTCAATGCCGTAGAACAAGATGGGCTTGTTCGCAATTGGCACAAGCTGTTTCGCGCTGGTGTGGGTGATGGGGCGCAGTCGCGTGCCCGCGCCACCGGAGAGAATAAGGCCTTTCACGAGTGTTGAGGGTACTCGCAGCCGAGCACTCAACCATGAGTCAGGGGCTCAGGCGAGCGCGGGGCTCGCGGTCCCCAGAGGTACTGCCGAGGCAACAGAAGAACCATGGTCAACGCAGCCGATGCAGCTCCCAACAAAAGACCGAGCTCAACGCGCAGGAATACGTCATCGCCAAGCGCCGCCACGACCGCCATGACTCCGACGCCGATGGACCAAGCCAGCACGACGCGCCGCATGCGATGAAGGGCGATGAGCGCTTGGCCAAAGGTCATCGCCATCATGAACGCACCGCTAGCGCCTGCCATGAGAGCCATGTCGGTGCTGGACAGTTCGTCGTCGAACACAATTTCGACGATGAACGGACCGGCCACCACTGCGAAGAGCACACCGAACGTCGCTATCGCAGAAACCACGCCAACGAGGCGAAGGAGCACACGACGGAATTCGTTATGTCGTTCTTGGCCGACCAGCGAGGAAAGCAACGGCAACAGCGATGCCTGCACAGCCTGATAGAAGAACAAGGGCACGCGGGCAATGATCAGTCCGTTGAGGAAACGTCCGGCGTCGCCCTCGGTATCTGAAATGGCCTTGACGATTACGGGTCCGGCGTTGAGCAGCGCGTTGGTCAAGACCGACGCAGCCAGGAGCCAGCCGAGCGACTCGCTGACCTCGGAAAATTTGGCCGGAGGTCCTGGCTGGGCGAGTGGACGTTTGCCCAGAGTCGCCAGGCCGATTCCAAGAGCGGGGGCGGCGGCAGCCGCAAGTCCATAAGGCCCGACTCCCGCCGCGACAATCGCCAGCACCGCCGCGCAGAGGAAGCGCATGCCGCCCTCGAAGCTGAAATAGAGGCCGTAACGGCCGAACTCACCCCGGCCACCGAGAAGTCCTCGCAGAGGAAAAGCGATCCAGAACGACGTGAGGGCGAGCATCAGGGCTACGAGTAGGACCACGTTGTCGTCGAGGATGCTGTGCAAGCCGAGGGGCCAAGCGATCAGGATCCCGACCCAGACCACCGCGAGGAAACCTGCACCGATCTGTGCCGCCTTCTTCAGTACGGGTGCACTACCAACACCCTGGGTAGCGCGTTGAGCCGTCGCGCGGGCGACCTCTTGTTCGAGCGGCTGGAAGACTCCAGCGCCGAGGATGAAAATGAGACCCCAGAGGGCCGCGAGTGGGTCATAGGCGGCGTCGCCCAAGGCGTTCTTGGCTATTGTGAGGAACCCGTATGTGGTGATGCCGTTGATCACCAGGCCAGCGCCAACTGGCATAGCACCAGACGGTAACGCTGCAGAGAGCACAGAATTCTTCGAGATAGAGAAGGGCACGTGGCAGCCTGGCAAGGTTTCGGAGTCCCGAAAGACTACTCCGCATCACGTTGTACGAGGCTCACCTCCGTTCACCCGCTGACGCAGCCGTACTACTCGAGTTGTTCGCTCATGCTCACAACTCGCTGGGACCGTAGATGGTCCTAGTCGAGGGTGACGGAAATACGGTCAGGCGTTCGACAAAGTCGGCATGCAGTACTTCTCGTCGAGTGCGACGGCAATACGGTCAGGCGTTCGACAGAGTCGGCATGCAGAGCCCATCGAGTTCGACAATCTCGATGCGGTCGCGGGCCTCCCACGTGACAGCGTTGGAAGGGTCTCGCTGCAATCGGTACTCACGAAACGTCATCTCGAGCGCATCGAAGGTGACCAGGCGACCCGTGAGCGGCTCACCGATCCCGAGCACCAGCTTTATGGCCTCAAGCGCCTGGATCGATCCCACTATTCCAGGCAGCACGCCTAGCACTCCGGCCTCAGCACAGCTCGGGGCGAACTCCGCCGGGGGGGCTTCGGGGATCATGTCACGGTATGTGGGACCGTTGCGCGGATCGAAGACGGTGATCTGGCCTTCGAATCGGAAGATCGAGCCATGCACGACCGGGATTCCCAGCTTCACCGAGGCATCGTTGAGGATGTAGCGGCTAGGAAAGTTGTCCGCTCCGTCGACGACGATGTCATAGCCGCTGAGAATTGTCTCGATGTTGTCTGCGCCGAGGCGTACGTCGTGGGTCACTACGTTGACATCGGGGTTGAGCGCTGTGAGCGTTTTCTTGGCCGAATCAACCTTACGATCACCGATCCGGTCGACGTTGTGCAGGATCTGACGCTGAAGGTTGGAGTCGTCGACGACGTCCATGTCGACAATGCCGATCGTGCCGACACCCGCTGCGGCGAGATACAGCGCGGCTGGCGAACCCAAGCCGCCAGCACCGAGAAGCAGGATCTTCGCGTCGAGCAACTTAAGCTGCCCCTCCTCCCCGACCTCGGGCAACGTCAGGTGACGCTGGTAGCGGTTGCGTTGCTCTGGCGCCAATGTCTTGGGCGTCGACCATTGTCGACTCTCGTCCTTCCATTTGTTGAAACCACCGTCCATCGAGATGACGTCGGCGTATCCCATTTCCTGGAGGGTCTT
>JADFOM010000194.1 GCA_022562835.1 Acidobacteriota bacterium
CGCGGCCAGCAAGAAGATGAGACCCAGGGTGGGCAATAGCTTGGTGGCCAACACGACGACGCCAGAAGCCACCGCTGGCACCCCGACGACCAGTGAGTCGATCAGCCGCAACCTCACCTGGGTCGAAGGGAGAAGCATCTCGATGTCGGCGCGGGGGACGTTCTGGAATTGCTTGAGGGACACGTGATCTGGGATCAGGTTTCGCTTGGCCGGATCGATCTTTTGCCCATCGAACCAACTCTGGGGCTTGACTCGCGTGTACACCACCACTCGGTGGTCGACGGTGATCGTGCGCGATGTCGACCGCAACCCCATCCACTTCGGGAGCTCGACGGTGTCGTGGTGGCTGCCGCGGCGGTAGATCAGCATTTCGTCGTAGTCGTCGAGGTCTACGTCGAGCCGCACAGGGATGAGTGACTCTTCGGCGAGCGCCATATCGAGTTCGGCTGCGGTGACGGGGGTGTAGTTCGCTCCATCGAGCAGACCGGTGAGTTCGGCGACCAGGAGGTCAGCGGCCTCGGGATCGTCATGCACTCCTTCCCAAGCGTCGATGATGACCTGCTCGCGGTCGTGGAACTCGTAGTGGTAGAGCGCCGATGTCAGCCGGGAGAACGCGCGAAAATCCTCACCGTCATCGTGATCGTCAGGCCACGGCAGACCAGATAGGTCCGCAGTGAGATGCCTGACCCGCCGAGGGATGAATCGCTCACGCTCCGCCATCAACACAGCGTAGGAACCCAGGGGCCGAGAAACTGGTTTCTCGGCGGGATGGGTGGACGCGCTCAAAGCTTGACGGACGCACCGTCGTCTGGCCCGCGGTCTTAACCCGACGGCGACGCTGAGAACAACGCGGGGGATCTCGAAGTGGCCTTGGTCACACACCGCCGAATTGGAGACGTGTGCATGGCCGTTCGGCGAGACGCGGTCCGACCTGGTCTTAGGGGTGAAGGGGAGAAGCGGGGCCGTCGCCGCGACTCGGAGTTTGGGAAGTTTCGGCGGGTGTGACGTGTACGTAGATGTCGTTGTAGGCGGGTTGACCGCCGGGTGACCATGCTGATGGGGAGAGTATGTTTGCCACGGCGGCGGTTTCGGTAGGGAAGGCCCACCATTTCCCGGGTAGCGAGGTGACGCCGGGTCGAACGGCGTCGCTGATTTGGAGGGCCGACACGATGACCCCTTGGTCGTTGCTGATGGCTACTTGTTGACCGTCGGTGAGGCTCCGGGCCGCGGCGTCGGTTGGGTTCATCTCTAGGATTGGGTGCTTCATGGCCTTTCTATGGCGTGACATGTTGGCGAAGCTCGTGTTCATGAAGAACTGGCCCTTGGGGGTAAGCATCTGCAACATGTCGGGCTCGGGTGGTGGCTGGGCCTCGTGAGTCGGGCCTGTCAGGTGCAGCTTCGCCTCGCTGCCCGGAGCTGCCACCGCCGGGGGTGAGATCTTGTGCCAGCCATCAGCCTTGAGCTGGTCGAGATCCACGTTCTCGGGAAGCGCTGCTGCCGCTATCTGCTCGTCGCTGGCTTTGAGCGCCGGATGCTCGAGATTCATGGCGGTGGCAAGCAGTCGCATCACTTCGCCGTGGCTCTTTGTTTCGCCCAAGGGTGTTATCGCAGGGTTGTTGACCGAGATGTAGTGGTGGCCCCATGCGCCGAGGATGTCGAAATGTTCGAGTTGGGTGGTCGATGGCAACACGATGTCGGCGTATCTGGCGGTGTCGGTCATGAAGTGTTCAACGACGACGGTGAACAGGTCAACGCGGCCGAGTCCCTGGGCCACTGTTGCGGAGTCGGGCAGGGCAATGGCGGGATTCATGTTCCACACCATCAAACCTTTGATGGGAGGGTCGAGATCGGGGTCTGAGAGCAATGGTCCCATGCGAGCGATGTCGAGGTGCCTTGGGTCTCCATCCACAAGGTCAATCCCGGCAGCGGCGCCGATGTCGAACTCGGGGTACGCCTCAGCGAACATGCCGCCGCCGCGCAGCTTCCAGTGCCCGCCAAGAATGGCGAGCGCCGAGAGGCTGCGGAGGTAGGCCTCGCCTCCGACCGACTGTTGGGGGCCGACCCCGGACCTGATCACCGCCGGCCGAGCAGTGCCGAACTGTCGTCCGAGGCTGACGACGGTCTCTTCGGTGATTCCGCACTCAGCGGCCACGCGTTCGGGGGTCCAGGTGACTACCTCATCGAGGTATACATCGACGTCGTCGGCCCAGTCGCGGGCGTAGTCAATGTCGGCGAGTCCCTCTCTCAGCAAGACGTTGGCCAAGCCGAGGGCCAAGACTCGATCCGTTCCAGGTCGAATCGGGACGTGGTCGTCGGCCGCCTGCGCAGTGCGGGTCCGGATCGGGTCGATGACCACGATGCGGGCGCCGTTGTTCTTACGGGCCTCGGTGATGAAATGCCAGTGGTGATGAGCCGTGGTGAGCAGGTTGGCGCCCCACACGACGATTAGCTCCGCTTCGACGATGTCTTCGGGATCGAACCCCCGTGGATGTCCCTCGGCCGCCAATACGTTCCCGGCCTGAGCGCAGACGCTGCCGGTAGGTCGGCTGGCGCCAAGCACATGAAACAGCCGCCGTAGCGCGTCGTGTTGAACTGCCCCGAGCGACCCCAAAAAGAACAACGGCATGAGCGCCTCGGCCCCGAACTCGTCGATGATCGCGCCGAACCGGGCCGCGATCGTGCCAACGGCCTCATCCCATGTAATCCGCTCGAAGTTGTGAGATCCCTTTTCGCCAACGCGACGCAGGGGATGGAGCAACCGATCCGAGGCGTACGTCCGCTGCTCGTAGTCCTTGACCTTGGCGCACAGAACACCCCGAGTGAATGGGTGGTCCCTGGCGCCAGCAACCTTGACCACCTTGCCGTTGTCCACATGGGCCACCCACGAACAGGTGTCTTGACAATCCAGCGGACAAGAACCCTTGACCAACACGACATCAGCCATCACAACCTCCACATGTCGATCGTTGATCTGACCACAGAGTGGTCTCGTCGCCGACCGTCCCCGCTGTCTCTGCCCCGCAAGCAATGCTACGACGGGCACAATACCACCGCTCTTGACGACCAGTTAGAGCATCCCCGAAGTGGCTGATTGAGCGATCGGGGTTGGTAGGTGAGCCTCGCGTGCGTCGAAGCGTTCGATCGACCAAGCGTTGAACAGCGTGCCTCCACCGGCCAGCCGAACAGTGAAGAGCGCGCCCGGTACCAGGTCGTGCTGGAGGGGTTTGGAGACTGCCAGGCCCGGTCAAAGCGAAGTAGAGTTTGGTCGATTCGTGACTGGCGGTGAAAGGAAGCGAAGACTTGAAAGCTGTCGTACTGGGCTCGGATCCATCTGAACTGGCCTTGCAGTGGATCGAGTGGCCCGACCCGGTAACTGCTCCAGGCTGGATCACTGTGAAGGTTCGGGCCGCCGGGCTCAACCGAAATGACTCGATGAACGTCGCCGGGCGCGAATCGCGATCGGCTCCATCGGTGATCGGCGCTGACGGGGCGGGTGTCGTCGCCGAAGTCGGTGCTGGTATCGACCGCCACCAAATCGGTGACGACGTGATAATCCTGCCGAGCCTCTGGTGGGGCGGCATCGAAAGCCATCCTGGTGCGAGCTTCGAAATCCTGGGCGACACGACCGCCGGAACACTTGGCGAATATGTCACTGTCCCCGCCGAGAACGTGTATCGCCGCCCCGGACGGCTGAGTTGGACGCAGGCCGCTGCGCTGCCACTGGCCGGTGTAACTGCGTGGCGGGCTCTGATGACACAGGGCGCTCTGGCGTCAGGGCAGCGACTCCTCGTGACCGGCGCTTCGGGTGGCGTTGCTACATTCGCCATACAGATCGCCAACGCGATCGGCGCTGAGGTACAGGTGACGACGTCCACGCTGACCAAACTCGACGAGGCAGTAGCAATAGGCGCCAGCGGCGGGGTGGTTCGCAAGCCAGGGTGGGAAGCCGCTCTGCACGACCTCGAGCCTTTCGATGTCGTGCTCGACTCCGCCGGAGCGAACTGGCCACAACTCATCGAGTCGCTCACGCCCGGCGGGACACTCGTGAGCATCGGTCGGACAAAAAGTGAGGATGGTCAGATACCGATCCACTCGCTCTTCATCGGTCAGCGTCATGTTGTCGGCTCCACAATGGGTAGCCCCCGAGAGTTCGCAGCGTTGCTCGACCATGTGCGCGCGAACAGTTGGGTGCCACTGATCGATTCAACCTTCGGATTCACCAACCCCGATGCTGCGTTCGACCGTCTCGACCACCGCGACCGAGTGGGCAAGGTCGTCCTCGAAGCAGCCACGTAGCGGGCAGGATCTGGTCCTGGCTGCGCATCAGCCACTCAGATCCGCCAGTCACCACGGATCAGCGCAGGTGGGTGCACAGAAGACTGGCCGGTGCTGATCGGTATTGTTCAAGCTGGTTGGCGCGACCGGGCCCTTCTGGCACTTACCGAGCACTCGGAAATATCGGGTGCCCTACCGCTAACAGCACCATCACACCCTGAGGGAGCCGGAAACTCATCCGCGCGTGTGCGGTGCCGGAAACTCGGTCGTTCCCTTTGACCTGCGGTTCTGTGTCTGCTGCTGTTGGGCTCGCCGTGCTGAGGGTTGGTCTCGAAAGAGAAGGTGGAGACATGATGCATGCATTTGTGATAACCTAATTGCATGCAAAGTACGAGTGTACGGATCGATGTCGGGACACATCGGGAGTTGAAACGACTGGCGGCCACTCTGGGTGTGAGCGTGGGGGACACGGTTGCGCTCGCGGTGCGGCGCCTTCGTCAGGATCGGATTGGAGCCGACTTAAGCGACGCTCTGACTGGCGAGGAGGTTGACTGGCTTGATGCTGACCTCGGGTGATGTCGTCGAGTTGGATCTCGGCGTGCCGGCGGGCAGAGAAGCGGGGTTTCGTCATCCTGCGGTAGTGGTGACTGCTCAGCGGGTCCTGGACGCGGAGCCAAGTGTCGTTCAGGTGGTGCCGCTCACCTCGACTCTTCGAGGGTTCGCCTCTGAGGTCGAGATCGATGCTGATCCTGCCAACGGCCTTGAGTACATGTCGGCTGCGCAGTGTCAGCACATCCGCGGGGTTGCTGTGGGACGGGTCGAACACAGGCGGGGCAATGTGGGCGCGGCTGCACTTGTGCAGGTCCGTGAGGTGCTCGGTCTGATTCTCGATGTCTCGGGGTGAGGCCTGGGCAGGGGTGTCGCTTTGCTAGTGGTTTGCTAATGGCAGCCAGCGTCTTTAAGCGGCATCTGGCCCTGGGGAGGCCCGGTGAGGTCGTCGATGAACATGGAGACGGGGGTTCCTTTCTGGGCGCGGCCGATGCCGATGTGGTGGAGGTGTCGGGCAC
>JADFOM010000195.1 GCA_022562835.1 Acidobacteriota bacterium
TGCCGTCGGATCTCCAACAGATCAACAAGCGCAGCGTCCACCGTGCGTTCGACGTGCTCGGCGGTCGAGCCGCTATGCGTGCTGGACAAGAGCTCCAGGCGCTAGCCGGCCATCAACAAGCTGCGGCGACGTTCTCCCAAGACCCGCTCGGGTCCATGAAGAAGGCCTTCGACTGAGCGGCGTCTGCCCGTGCTTCTAACTATCTTGGATGCGGCGATGGCACGGCCTTAGCCTCCGCCGTGGGAGGGGAACTCCCGAGGCCCTTTGGGCCGAAGAGGTCCCGTTAACCCCTACTGCTGGGCAGCTTTGACGGGGAGGATTCGTTGGCGAACAGCGTGACCTCGCCCGCGTCGAGACGGTTGCCGTCCAATACGAGGTCGATCGGCGAGAACCCGATGAGGTTCGCGGTCAGGCGCGCGGCTACGAACTCACCGTCTGGTAACACCATCGAGAACATGCCGTCGGCATCGGTGTGGGTCGACTCGGTCACCAACTCGTCGTCGGCCCGTTTCGCCGTGAGCGTGATTTCGACGTCGCTCAGCCAGCTCTGACGCGCAACGTCAATCAGTTTGCCGTCGAGCATCTCCTTGCCTGTTGGTACCAGTTCGCTCATGGTTCTTAGAGCGTAACCGTCCCGGTACGCCGCCCCCGCTCACTCATCGTTCCGCTCACGAAGGAACGCCTCGACCTCGGCAGCGAGATCGCCGAGCCCGCCGAGCGGCTCAACCGACTCGTCCACCTGCTGTTCGAGCATCACGACGTATTGGCTCACTTCGACGTCTTCGCTTACCGCCTCGGTCACCCGGTTCTGCCACGCCACGATTTCCTCGTCCAGCCCCGCCGCGTCGGTGTCGAAGCCGCAGATCAGCTCAAGGCGCCGCAACAGGGCCTGGGTTGCATTGGGATTGTGACCCCCCTGCACGTAATGCGGCGTGTTGACGCGCAGCGAAATGACCGGGATTTCTGCATCGTCGAGTCGTTGATGCAGCGCCCCGATGACCCCGGTGGGGCCCTGATAGCTCGGTTCGCCCAGACCGAGACGCGAAGCGAGCGAACGATTGGTCGACGAACCGACGACCTCGGGCGGACGCGTGTGCGGCACGGTCCCATAGTTCGAGCCGAGGGTGACTACCAGTTCTGCGCCTACGACCGAAGCGATTTCGGTGACGGATTCGGTGAATGTGTTCCAGCGTAGGTGAGGTTCCACACCCGAGACGAGCACCACGTCATGGTTGGCACCTTCGATGTTCGCCGCGGTTGCTTTGCTGTGAGGCCATTCGATCTGACGGTGGCCTTGGTCGTCGAAATGAATCAGGGGCCTTTGCTGCTGGAAGTCGAAGAACGTTTCGGCGTCGATGTAGGCGATCGGTTCGGTCTCGTAAAGCTGCGTGATCCAATCGATGGCGCCTGTCGCTGCCTCGCCCGCGTCGAACCAACCCTCGAACGCGGCGAGCAGTATTGGGCGCTGGACATCGGGCCTTGTTGACCATTCAAGCTCGGACACGACCACAGCTTTGCACGGCTGGCTTCGTAGAGAGAAGGCGGTTGCCGATGTGTGGTCCAGTGGCGGTGTTCACCCATTGCGGTGCGGATCGCCATACTTGGTCGACCAGTCGATCGAGGGATCAACTACGTGGCCGATATCGATAGGGCAATCGCCGAGACGGCGGAATATGGGCTGATCGACGCGATCGTGGCGGCCGCCGCCCAGCGTCGCAGCCCCGACGTATTTGTTGCCGCCGACGAAGAAAGTCTGACACCGATCAGCGCTGCGTTCGCCGAGGCGGCCGAGCGGCTCGATGTTCCATCCGTGCGTGTCGGGGCTGTCGCCGAAGCTGCGCAGATGACCCGGGGCGTCCTCGTCGTTGCGTCGATGCACCGTGAGACAGAGCTCGTGTCCGAGATCGCGGCTGTGGCAGAGGGTGGCGTGACGGTGTTGGGTCTGTGGCGAGACCTCCTCGTCCACAAGATCGCTGATCTCTTTCCCAAGACCCGACCGACTCCGAAGCAGCTGTTCGTCGCCCCCACGGAGTTCTCCGAGGCTGAACTTGCCGCTATTCGGCCTTACGCGATCGTGTGTACGCCGCGCACCGGATCGACGCTGCTCGCCGACCTGTTGATGCAGCTGAACTGCGCCGGTGAACGCGAGAGCACCTACGTCCGGGCCCGATGCGGCTCGCCGAGTCCGGTGACTTCGACTTTGCCCGACTGATGATCAGCGTGATGGTTGCAGGTGCGTCGGGCAACGGGATCTTCGGCACGAAGGTGATCTCGCAGTTTCTCGACCGAGCCGAACGGCTAGTCGACCGCGACGTCATCGATCTAAGTGCGTTCGGGCCGCTCCCGTTGCGCGTGGTGCGGCTCCGCCGGCGCGATCTAGTAGCGCAAGCTCTGTCGAATCACCTCGCGATTGAGTCGAAGGTGTTCTTCGAACGCAACGCCGACAAGACGGCCCGACGCAATGCCTATCTCGCGGACTATCAGTACAACTTTGAACCTCTAGCCGCTGCGCTTTCGACGCTCGTCGACCAGGAAGCAGCGCTCGACGCCACCGTTGCACGCACCAAAGCGCCTGTGCTCGATGTCTATTACGAGGACCTCGTGGGGACGCCGACCGATGAGCTCACGCGAGTGCTGAGCTTCATCGGAGTTGAGAATCCGGCGAAGTACAAGACTCCCTCGGCGACCACCGCAAAACTCGACGACTCACAGACCGCGGCGATCTATGAGCAGTTCCTCAGCGACGCGACCACGGCGGGCTTGGCCGTCGAGCACGGATCTGGATCGTTTCCGCAAGAGACGTCCAGCGGCAAGGAGGACATTGCATCGACCACAGATGCGATTCCGTCGCTGGCCAAGACCAAGGCGCTCGCTGCCAAGATAAATCCGAACGCTCAGATGGGGCCGTACCAAGCTGTTGACATCGATGTCGTCGACTACGACTACACCCGCATCGACGGACTGCCGCGGCGTTGGCGTGGTCCGGTGCCCGACAACCTTGACGAGCCCGGCGGTTTCTTCGCCGCGCTGGGCGCGGCCCAGACCGTTGGACGGTTTTGCCGTGACCCATATGTAGCGCAGATCCAGAGAACGACGGGTCTGCCAGGCTTGAACCTCGGTTTCTCGGGCGCGGGACCGACGTTCTATCTCGAACAGCCGGAGATCCTTGACGTTGTCAATCGCTCCAGGTTCGCGATCGTGCAGGTGATGTCAGGTCGATCCGTTGGCAACTCGTTGATGCGCTGCGAAGACGGCCGCAATATTGTCACCTGGCTTCCCACGGGGGAGCGCTGCTTTGCCGAGGAGGCGTATCAACGCCTGCTCGATGAATATCCCAAACGTGATGTTCGCAAGGTTGTCGCTGAGGCCCGCGATGGCTGGATCGCCCATATGGGAGAACTTCTCGATCGGATTGAAGTACCAACCGTGCTCGCCTGGTTCTCGACGCGATCGCCGCGTTACAAGCCCCGGTTCGATGGTCGACTTGGAACGCTGATGGGAGCCTTCCCACACCTAGTCGATCACAGGTCGATGAAACAGCTGGTCGGGCGCGCTGACCACTATGTGAAAAGTGTGTCCGATCGCGGTGTTCCGCATCGTCTTACAAGCCTCACGACCGGGCGGTCAGTTTCGGTTGTCTTCCCAAACGGCGAGAGCCGCAACGAGGATTCGTCCTATCCATCGCCCGAGATGCACGACGATCTCACCCAAGCGTTGTTGCCGGTCGTGCGCACGCTGCTCTGACGCGGGCTACTCGACAATGATGATGCTCACTACGTCGATCTGCTCGTCGTCATGGTCAACAAACTCGTCGCCACCGGCGGCACTGATCCGAATGCTGGGCGTGAGGGTCTTCGAGGTCCACAGTGCGTCTTCCGCGTTGTGGACGACCTCGTAGCTTTCGTCCTGTTCGGCAGTCCAGTCGTCATAGAACTCGACAATGTTTTCGAACTCGCCGTCGACGTAATCGTACTGCCGCGCCATCCCTCCAAAGTCGACAATGTTGATGAACCCCTCAGGACTCGGAACAGGGAAGTCGTCGGTCTGATCGGCGGCCGTCGTCGAAGTCTGTTCGGATTCGGGTTCACCTGCGTCGTCGTCGCTGCAAGCGACAAGCGCCACTGTCGTGAGCATTGCGAGCGTGACGACCATTGCAGTTCTGCGCATATGAAAGGCTGGACCAGCCGCCGTGTGACTGCAAGGTGGGAGTCTTCGCTTGCTCGCAGGTGATCAAATTCGGTGCGCACACACCTGCTGACATTGAATCTTCAAAACGATGTGGCACACTGGTGTGTGTAATCCACTCGTGAGATGGTTCCCGCGGGCAGATCAAAGAGTCGTTGGACCCATGGTCGAACGGCCTTCAGTGTGTCACCCTCAAACGAGTATTCCTGACAACGAAAGAGTTGAAGTGATGAACACGCACCAGACAACGGCGTCTGGTACTGGGCTCACGCTGATCACCGGAGTCTGCCGTAGCGCAGTCAGCCGGAATGAAGCGGATGCATGGTGCCGGCGACGAGAGAACGATCGTTCCTCAACCCGGCGAGACCGCTGAGGATCCAACCACTGTTGTAGACGCACTAGCGTTGAGCGAATGCGTCGAGGCAAACCAGTCGAAAAAGACTTAGCGATCGTACGGGTGACCCGCTCATGAACGGCGGAATCCTTTCGGGGCCGATCGACATGGACGGTCCCCGCCGTCGCGCCTATGAAACAGTGCCTGCAACGCGCGGCCTCGAGGTTGAGCATCAGTCGGGCGTGCGCGGTCGAATCGAGGCATTTCACGGACACCAGGGTGTTGTGTTGTCGACGCCGAAGGGTCGTGAGATCCGGGTCGTTCAAATCGAAGGAGGGTTCAAGGTCGGGGGCAGGTGGGTCACACTCGGGCCGCCGCCTGTGCTGCCCAGCAGTCCGGCGAAAACCATCACAGCGTCAGGTTCGATCGCAATTGACGAACAGGTCACCCGCGTTGCACGTGCGAGTCGAATCTGGGTCGAAGGCATCCACGACGCCGAGCTGGTCGAGAAGGTGTGGGGTGATGACCTGCGAGCCGAAGGCATAGTTGTCGAACCCATGCACGGACTAGAGGATCTGCCGGGCGCGGTGTTGAATTTCGGCCCGGGTCCGGCGCGCAGGCTCGGCGTTCTGGTCGATCACCTGGTCGACGGCAGCAAGGAATCGCGGATAGCGGCCGAGGTAAGAGACCCGAACGTCTTGGTCGCCGGTCATCGGTTTATCGACGTGTGGGAGGCGGTCGACCCCGCCCGTCTCGGGCTCGACGCCTGGCCGAAGATTCCTTATGGGCAGCCGTGGAAGGAGTCGGTCGCCGAGCAGCT
>JADFOM010000196.1 GCA_022562835.1 Acidobacteriota bacterium
CCATCGCGGAGCAGTCTATTCTGATTGCCGCGGTCGAGTTGGGCTTGGTTTGTGGCCAAAGCGTTGAGTTACGGCGACCCGGCAAGAACTTGAGCACGGTGGCGACCACGACCTGTGTGGCTGCATTGCGCTGAGCGTGGCCTTATGCGACTGGACCTGGGAATATGACTATCGACCCGATCAGATAACCGAAGTGGGAGACCCATGAGCGAGCATCCTGAACGTAGAAGTATTGCCCGATCGCGCAGCCGTGTTTGGTTGGCGCGTTCGGTCGCAGTGGCACTCGTAGTCGCTGTCATGATGATCGGCGTGACCGCCTGTGGTGATGATGACGACGCTCCCTCGGCCGAAGTGACGTTCTGTGAGGCGGGCGACAGCTTCCAGAGCGACATAGAAGCGCTCGCCAATCTCGATGTCATCGCCGGAGGAACAGACGCCCTCAGCGAGAGCTTCGAGGCAGTGAAGTCAGATCTCGATCAGCTCCGCGAGAGTGGAGAAGAGATTGCCTCTGAGGACATCGACGCGATCGAGTCTTCGCTCGACGCTTTGAGTGATGTCATCGAGTCACTCGGTGAAGACATCAGCGTCGAGGGAGCAACGGCCGCTGGCACTGCGGTCGCGGGCATTGTCGACTCAGCGAACGCCATATATGAAACGTTGTCGACCACCTGCGGCTGAGCGGTTCAGCGTGGCATGAGCGAGGTTCGCACCGGGTTTGTTAGGCGCGGGTTGGTACGGCGCTGATTTGTCCGATGAACCCTGCCACGCTTCGACTGATTCTCGCCCTAGATCGCCTCAATCTCCGCCTGGGAGGCTAGACGGAGATTGAACGCTATGGGTCATCGTGACGCGGCACCAAAGTACCGCTCGATCGAATTTTGACTAGGCAACCGTCAGCTGTAGGTGATATCGCGTCCGTGTGCGGTGAGCGCCCAGATGACGGCGATACACATCGAGATCACGATGATCGACCACACCGGCGCATAGGGCATCCACGCGAAGTTGTAGATGGCGGCCACTCCGGCGACGGCTACTCCCACGGTTCTGCCGAGCACGTTGCCCGAGAAGATTCCGAAGCCTGAAAGTACAAGGATTATTCCGCCGATCAAATGGATCCAACCCCAGCTCGTGACACTGAACTCGAAGACCCATGCCGTTTCCTCACCGACAACGCCGACGTAGTAATCCTCTTCGACGATGGCGACGAAACCCTGGATGATGTCAAACACGCCGATCAGGATCAGCATGACGGCCGCGAACCCTGACCAGCCGACGGCCGCACTGCTGTAATCGGTGGGCGTTTTGGTCATTTCTTCTGCCATAGAGGCTGCCTCCGGTTTTGGGGCGTCATTCGGATACGCCAAGTGCCAAAATCGTACTTCAATCGAAGAGTGCGACCGCGGAACCCCTCGATGGAACATTTCAATGGGGGCCACGCTGTTGCCGTGGATTACCTCTGTCGGGCGCTGCTGTCATGGTGTCGGGTGGTTCGCCTAAAGCCCACCAGAGGATGGCCATCCGCCATGTCGACCTATCAAGGTCGCGCCTGCACAACTCGCGCAGCACCTGACCGACGACCTTTGCAATAATGCAGAGATCGAAAGCCCAGGTCCCGACGCGGGCTGCTGAGTGGGATTTGGGAAAGTTCACGGCGGGCTCGGTAACGCGGTGCAAAGTCATGTTGAGATCTCGATCGTCGTCGGCGCAGCATGCGCCGCTAGCGGTACGGGCATCGGGGTCCGGCCGCGGCCGGGACTACGAGTAGGTGGCGTTGCCGTGGTGGGCGAAGAAATCGCCCGAGCCTGGACTCCCTAGCTTGAGAGACGCCGTTTTGCCGCTGGATTCAACATGGTGGTCACCATACATAGAGCCTCTCGGCGGCTCCACTGATTTAAAAGCGACCATGTAGGAGCGCTGTTCGAGCTAGCTGTACAGATCGCCACTTAGGTACTTGAGGCCCGAGTCCGGCTGCAGCGTAACAACGCGATGGCCTGGCCCGAGCTCCCGAGCTAGGCGAATTGCGGCGAGGGCACTGGCACCACCACTGGGTCCCGTCCACACGCCCTCGGTGCGAGCAAGTTCGCGCGCGGTCGCGAACGCGTCCTCTGTGCTGACCGAGTCGAGACGGTCGTAGCTGTCGGGTGTGATCAGCGCCGGGATGAACCCGACGCCACCGCCCTCGATCATGTGACTACCGGCCGGTCTTCCTGCTATTACCGCCGACTCAGCAGGCTCCACGACGGTCCGCACTACGTCAGGCCACCGCTCAAGGATGGGTCGCGCAGTTCCCGTATACGCACCGCCGACGCCTACGTAGACGGCCAGGCCGTGGATTTCGTCGCCGATCTGCTCGACGAGTTCCCGCCCGATCTCGAGATAGCCATCGAGCGTGTCGAGATTGTTGAACTGGTCTGTTGCAAACGCACCCTCCTGGGCGACGATCTCCGCGGCGCGGGCCTGCATCTGCGGGATCAGTTGGGGATGGATGCCGTCGTCACTGTGGATCAGCTCGAGGTCGGCCCCGAAAGCCCGCATGGTGCGTAGCTTCTCGTCGGCGAACACGTTCGAGCTGACGATCTTCAACGGGTAACCCTTGATGCTGCAGACAAACGCCAGTGAACTTCCGGTCGAGCCGCCTGTGTATTCCACAACGGTTTGGCCGGGCTGTAGCTCGCCACGCGCTTCGGCCCCCTCGATCATGGCGAGCGCCATGCGATCCTTGTAGGAACCCGTCGGGTTCGCTGCTTCGAGCTTCACCCAAACCTCTGCGGCTTCGTCACCGGGCAACTTCGACAATCGGATAACCGGCGTCTTGCCGATCCCCGCGAGTGCTCCTGGTCGGTGTGGCATGCGGCAGCGTAACAAGCGCCACGACATGCCCACATCGCGACAGGCAACCCACCGCACTCGACGGCTCGCGAGCCGGTCTACTCAAGAAATTTCCCTCTCTCGAGATCTACGGCGATACTCCTTGAACTCGGTGCGGTTCGCGCTGAACGATTGGGGGAAGTGTCATTCCGAAACATGTCGGGGGCGTCGCCTCGGTGGCGCCCTCCGAAGCCACGCTGCGAGCGCGAGTCGGCCACCGGTTCCCAGGAGGCACCTACCGCATCGCACATTGGGAGAATTTCCTTTTCACAGACGCAACCTGCGTTAACACATTGCCTGACGAGTTGGCGCATCCCGCCAGCCTGTTTCATGTGGCGATAAACGGTGCTGGTACGAGTATCGAGGAGCTCTTCGAGATTGCACAATCGCGGGCAGGAGCCCCGATCAGCATCGGGTACTACGACTGGCGCATCCATCAGCCGCTGCGCGAGGAGCAGACCTACTCACTTTCAGGAGGGATCAGCGACTTTGCCAGGAGAGTTGGGCGAAGCGGCACAATCCGCGACAGCTTCACCTACGAGATCGGGATCGAGGACTCGAGTGGAGCGGCGGTCGGCGACGTCGAGTTCTGTTGGCATTTTTGGCGTCAGACCGAGCCGGTATCGAGATGACCGTCTCGGTAGGGGATCGGATTCCGCCATTCGACATCGAACGCGTCAGTCCGGAGAGGATGAAGACGGTGGCGGCGATCTTGCGCGACCCGACACCACTGCACTGGGACGCCGAGCTCACGCGAGAGATGGGTTTTGACGGGAGGCTCCTGAACCAGAGCCCGATCAACCTGGGATACGTCATAAACATGCTCATCGCATGGGCGGGTCCCACATCGCTGAGACGGGTCCGAGCCGAGTTCCCCGAGCCCGTTTTCGACGGGAACGCAGTATCTGCCGGTGGACGTGTCATCGCAGTCGACTTGGAAGGTGATGAAACGATCGCCGAGTGTGAGGTTTGGCTCGACCGCGACGACGGCATTCGGTCGCTTACAGCAAAGGCATGGGTCGCCATCTCGTAACATGGCGACATGGCCAGCCTTGAAGAAGTAGCCGGATATCCGCTCGATGATGAAACGCGAGACCGGCTGTTTGCGCTCCAGCGGGTGTGCTCGGTCTGTTGGACGACTACCGAGGGTTGGCCGGTCGGAGTGACCCATCGCTACATCTGGGCTCGTGATCGGGTCTGGGTGACGACGAGCGGTCAGCGCAAACGCGTCACTGCGTTGCGCCGGCGTCCGCAGAGTTGCGTCATCATCTCCGGCGACGGCACCGAGCTCGGTCCCGATCGTACGATCACTCTCAAGACGCTGTGCACGGTTCGCGAGGACCGAGAGACACTCGGCTGGTTCTACGGAGAGTTCGCCCGTGCCCTTCATCCCGATGATCCAGAGGCCCAGAGCGGTCTAATATCGATGCTCGACACACCACGCCGGGTTGTGTTGGAGCTCGAACCGGTCAAGACCATCAGTTACGACGGCATGAAGCTCGCGGCGGCTGTCACCGATACATGAGGGTGGTGCTGTTTCGGTCTATCCCGTCCAACGCGTCGGCGAAATGAGTCCCTTTCAGGGGGCCTTCATGCTGCGGATTCGGGCTCGTATCGGTACGGCTCGTACGCGGCATCGAGCATTCGTGTGCTGGCTCGACCGAACTGGAACCGAGAGTACATATGGCCAGCCGGATGACTCACCAACTCGGGTTCGATCCCGAGCTGGAGCCGCACCGTGTCCAATGGTGTGTCCATGAGTTCCTCATAGGGGGCGGCGAAGAGCATCGACGCCGCTCGTCCTCGTCGCACCGCCTCGTTCCAATAGCGCAGACGTTCGCGGCGCTTCACGCCGAGGGGAACAACCATGAGCGTCCCGACGTTGGCTCCGGTGATCCAGCCGTTCACCTGGCCGTGTGTGAAACCGAGGAGTCCGAACTCGCCTCCGATGTCGGGTCCGTATCCGCCCAGCACGTGCAGGACGTCATGAAGGGCGATGCCGCGGTGCACGACGTAGTGGAAGTCCTCGTCCCATCCAAGACGCGCTGCGATGGCCGGGAGGTCGTGGTAGGTGTTGTCGTAGAGTCCGGCATCGAGACGGTTCTGATTCATGAAATCCAGGTAGGCATGGCCAAGTGTGCCTGGAGCACACTCAGCGAGACTCGACCGGTCGGTAAGCGTCGCTACGATGTCGGGGCGCTCGTCCAGCAGCCGTCGCCCGCTTTCCGCCTCGAGAAATTGGTCATATGACCTTTGAAACCCGGGCCCGGCAAGGGCGAAGATCAGCTCCAGGAACTGCTCGTGGTTGGCGACCGGGTTGAGTATCCCCTTCGAAGATGCGAACGCCCGGGGCAGATTGACCGTGACCTTGTATGGGGTTTTCTCAGGCTTCGGCGAGGTCATGTGTTCTCCGATCTTGTTCAAAGTGCGCTGGGCGATGTTGGTGGTAGAGGGGGCCGGATC
>JADFOM010000197.1 GCA_022562835.1 Acidobacteriota bacterium
GGGCATGTCGATTTGCGAGGATCTTTGGATCACCGGCGGCCCCGCCGCCCAGCTCGGACACGGCGGCGCCGAGTTGATCATCAACATCAATGGGTCGCCATTTCGTTCGGACAAGATCGCGGTGCGCGACGAAGTGCTTCTTGCCCGGGCGGTCGAGGCGGGTTGTCCGATCGTCTACGTCAACCTCGTCGGAGGCCAAGACGAGCTGATCTTCGATGGTGCATCTACTGTTGTCGACCGCACCGGTGCGGTCGTGGCCCGAGCCCATCAGTTCGCAGAGGATCTCCTGATCGTCGACCTCAATGTCGACTCACGCCCGACCGACGAGGCGACGTTGCCGATCCATCCGGTCAACGTGGTGTTGTCCGAAGCATCTGAACCTTCGCCAGCGCGCATCGAGCCACTCGGTGACGCACTCGACCAGATTCACGACGCAATCGTGCTCGCCACCAAGGACTACGTAGCCAAGACCGGATTCAGCGACATCTGCATGGGCGTATCGGGCGGTATTGATTCCTCGGTCGTGGCGGCAATTGCTGTCGAGGCACTCGGCGCGCAGCACGTCCACGGCATCGCGCTACCGAGTCGATTCTCCTCGGACCACTCGGTCGACGATGCCGAGAGACTCGCAGAGAACCTCGGGTTCGACTACCGAGTTATCGCGATCGAACCGGCGCATCGAGCAGTGCTCGAGATGTTGTCCGAGTCGTTTGTCGGGACCGAGTCAGGCATTGCTGAGGAGAACATCCAGAGCCGTCTACGCGGTGTGGTCTGGATGGCGTTGGCGAACAAGTTCGGTTGGCTCGTGTTGACGACCTCTAACAAAAGCGAGGCAGCCGTTGGTTACGCAACGCTCTACGGCGACACAGCGGGCGCCTATGCGGTGATCGGTGATCTATACAAGACGACCGTTTACGCGCTTGCACGACGGATCAACGAGCGAGCGGGACGCGAGATTATTCCCGAAGCCGTGATCACCAAGGCCCCGTCGGCCGAGTTGCGCCGCGACCAACGCGACGATCAGAGCCTTCCGCCTTACGACCAACTCGACCCGCTTCTCGAGGCATACATCGAGGGTGATCGAACAGCCGCCGAGCTGATCGAGCTGGGCTTCGATTCCGAAATCGTCAACCGTTTTTGTCGACTTGTCGACATCAACGAGTTCAAACGACGTCAGACCCCATTGGGTCCACGCCTGAGCTCCAAATCCTTGGGACGCGACCGACGGCTCCCGATTGTGAACGGATATCGGCCATGATGGTCGACCCTGGCGATGACACCGACGCGCATCCGGTGACCTGGTGGCCGATCGAGACCATCACGATCGCCACGGCGCGACTTGGCTCGATCAACGAGAACCTCGCAGCGCTCTGCTCGGGTCTCCTCGAGCGCTCCCTGGTGGATGCAGCGTCCTTGGCGATGCCCGTGGCGGCCGCGGAACACATGTTTGGTGGCCACGGTGCCCAGTGGGTCGCCGTCGTGCCCGAGTCGGCGAGACTCGAGAAACAGCGAGCGCCGCGCCCCATGCCGGAGATGTTCGAGGAGTTGCGCCAGAGCGACGCGCCTGATTTCGAACAGTTGATCTCAGCTTTGTACGACGCGACACGGCGGCTCGCGATGGGGGTGGATAATCCCGAGGGGCGACCGTTCCTGAGCATATGTGAGACGGTGCTTTTCGACCTCAAGACACTGGTCGACACCGCGTCGGCATCGCGCTCCGGTACCTTCGTGGACAAGCTTTCGGTCTTCACACTCCAATAACGCCCATCCTCGTCCGCAGCCACAATGGGGTAGCTCGGAGAAATTGAGGTTGGGGGTACCGAACCGATCGGTAAGGTTGTCGGGGGATCGGGCCGATGGTGTTATTACAAGTCCGATCTGGGAAGCCAGATCATCGCAGACGACCCGCATCGTCCGAGCAGAGAAGGTGGCCGTGGCCAAGGAACGTGTCGAGCGAGACGAAGAAGACCTTGTTCGCCTGTATCTCACCGACATTGGTCAATATCCACTCCTGACCAAAGAGGACGAGGTTCGGCTCGCGCAGGAGATCGAAGCCGGCACAGCGGCCCGCGAGGAACTCGACAATCCCGATGTCGATGTCACTCCCGCTCGCCGTGGTCAGCTCAATCGTGCCCGTCGTCGCGGCGATCAGGCCGAACGCACCTTCGTTCAGTCGAACCTGCGACTCGTCGTGTCGATCGCCAAGAAGTACCAGGCTTCGGGCCTGCCTTTGCTCGACCTCATCCAGGAAGGCAACCTCGGGCTCATGCACGCCGTCGAGAAGTTCGACTGGCGCAAGGGCTTCAAGTTCTCGACCTATGCCACCTGGTGGATTCGCCAGGCGATCACACGCGGCATTGCCAACACCGGTCGAACGATTCGTTTGCCTGTGCATGCGGGCGACACACTCGCACGGTTGCAAAAAGCCCGTGCTCGACTCGAGCTGAAACTCGGTCGACCAGCGACACTTTCGGAACTGTCGATAGAGGTCGAGTTGCCCGAGGACAAGGTAACGGAAGCCCTGCGTTTCGCCGCCGAACCGTTGTCGCTGTCCGAACCGCTACGCGAAGATGGTGATGCCGAACTCGGCGACGTCGTCGAGGACCGCTCGGCCGAGTCCCCGTTCGAGGTCGCCGCGACCGCTCTGCTACCGGACGAGATCTCTCGCTTGCTTTCGCCATTGGACGAACGAGAACGCGAGATTCTCAAGCTGCGTTTCGGTCTCGACCGCGGCGAACCACGCACGCTCGAAGAGGTCGGAGAACACTTCAACCTCACACGTGAACGAATCCGTCAGATCGAGGCGCGCGCTATGTCCAAATTGAGGCATCCGAGCAGTGACACCGGGGCGCGCGACCTGCTAACGGTCTGACCGGGCGGTTCAACATTTGATGGTGGGGCCGGATTCATGGAGGTGTACGAGTACCTGGTGGGCTCCCCCGCCTTCAAAGCGGGTGGGACGGGCGACCCCCGTCCGGCGGGTTCGATTCCCGTCCACCTCCGCCAGGTTCACGCATCGTCGAAGCCCCGAGTCGAAACTGCATGAGCTCTGCGTGAGCCGCAGCGATGCCCAGATATGATTGGGTCATGAACCGAAACCGTTTTATCGTCCTCATCCTTCTCGTCATCTTGGTGGTGTTCGCCGCCAAGAAGGTCAAAGAGGTCTAAGCACCTCACAGACCCGTCGATCTGAGCGACCTGGCGAGTAGCCAAGGTTGTGCAGGTTGCACGAGCGGCATACAGACACGTAGTGTCTCACCCATCGGTTGATCCGTCACCGATCTACTTCCCCTTTCGAACGTCTCGTCGAAAGGTGCGTCGATGTTTACGACGCTATGGAGTACAAAAGGCGGTAGCGGTACGTCTGTGGTGGCCGCCGCGTTGGCGGTTGCGCGTGGCGAGAAACACCATCCCACACTGCTCGTCGACCTTGACGGCGCAGCCGGCGACCTTCTCGACGCCGACTGTTCTGGCCCAGGCGTAGCAGATTGGCTAAACGCCGACGGCCACCCGCCTGTCGACGTGATCGAGCGACTAGCGGTCAACGTGACGTCTTCGTTGTTGGTGATGCCTCGGGGCGAAGGCCTGCTCGCCGACGCAGAGCGGGCGCGATTGCTGACTCAGCTGTTGGCACGCCACGATGGGCCGGTCATCGTCGACTGCGGGACCGTTGCACTGCCACGTCCCGGCGTAGCCACAGCGTGTTACGAGCAGTCGACCCAAGTCCTGCTCGTTGTGCGGCCCTGCTACCTCGCGCTGCGGCGGGTCCAGCGCCACGACTGGACGGCGACCAAAATCATCGTTGTGCGCGAGCCGGGCCGCGCGTTGACCAAGCGCGACATCGAGGTTGCGACCGGCGTCGACGTCGTAGCCGAGGTGCCTTTCGATGCCTCGATAGCCCGCGCGGTCGATGCTGGCCTGCTCGCATCCAGACCGCCGAAACTGCTCGTTCGCTCACTTCGAAGGGTCCCAGCGTGAGCACGCATGCCGATCCGGTGGCCGTCGGTGAGTTGCACGGGCTCGTGCTCGGTAAGGCTGACATCCTCGAAGCGTCGTCCGACCAGCGGCGATCGGTGATCGAGTCGCTGGCTCGTCGACGCCGTCCGCTCGGAGATGATGCAACGATCGCGGCGCTGGTCGATGCCGTGTTCGATCGTCTCGATGGTCTTGGTGAGCTCGAACCGTTTCTGGCGCTCGACGCTGTCACCGATGTGATGGTGACAGCTGACGGGCGGGTCTGGATCGACGACGGCGCAGGGTTGTCGGCGACCGAGACGAGACTCGACTCGCTGTCGGTACAACGAGTGCTGCAGCGCGTCGTCGGGTACTGCCATCGCCGCCTCGATCGCAGTTCACCGATACTGGACGGTCACCTACCCGACGGGTCGCGCGTGCACGCTGTTGTCGAACCGGTCTCAGTCGATGGCCCGGTGGTGTCCATCCGCCGGTTTCGAACATCGATCGTTGGGCTTGAACAATGCGCATCACGCGAGTTGGTCGACACATTGGTGGGTCTCGTCAACGACAGACGCAACATCATCGTCACGGGCGCAACCGGCGCCGGCAAGACCACGCTGCTCAACGCGCTCGCGGCGCGGGTTGCGACAAACGAGCGGATCATTACGGTTGAGGATGCGGTTGAACTCCGACTCGATCATCCCCATGTGGTACGGCTCGAGACCCGCCAGGCGACCACCGACGGACTCGACCCGATCGATCAACGCGCGCTGCTGCGGGCCGCCCTGCGTATGCGCCCAGACAGAGTGATCGTCGGCGAGGTGAGAGGACCGGAAGCGTTCGATCTAGTGCAGGCGATGCTGACGGGTCACGAGGGATCGCTCGCCACCTGCCACGGCCGCTCGGCCGAAGACGGGCTCCGACGACTCGAGTCGATGGTCATGATGAGCGGTGTCGGCCTTCCGCTCGAGGTCGTTCGAGCTCAGATCGTCGCGGCAGTCGACTACATCGTTCATGTGGTCCGCAGTCCCGACGGAAAGCGACGTGTTGATCAGGTTGTCTCGGTGCAACTGCAGGCCGGGGAGTGGTCGCTCGAATCTGTGGGGGCTCCGTGATCACGCTAACGGTCGCAGCGATTGTGGCGGTTGGCTGGCTGGGTCTGCGTCTGGCACAGCCACCGAGTCGCCGAGAGCGCCAGGTCGAAACCAAAGGTGAGTCGTGGTGGTCGTTTGCAGCCCCGACGAAGTCCTCCGAGCGACATGATGTGGTCGAGTTTTGCGAGGGGGTCGCCCGCGCGCTGCGATCATCGACCTCATTCGAGGCCGCTGTCTGGGCAGGTGCTGAGTGGACGGACGGCGCACTCGGCGTCGAGC
>JADFOM010000198.1 GCA_022562835.1 Acidobacteriota bacterium
CTGGCCGGCCCGGCAGCCGACAACGTGCTGTGCTCGCAGGCCGGCGCCGCGCTCGAGAAGATGCCGGGCGGCGCGGACTTCCTCGCGAAGTACCAGAAGCGCTTCAACCAGGGCATCAAGTTCGATGCGCCGTTCGCGTATGACGCGGTCTACATCGCGGTCGACGCGATGAAGCGCGCGAACTCGACCGATCCGGCGAAGATCCTCGCGGCGATGCCGGCGACGAAGTACGAAGGCGTGATCGGCACGACGACGTTCGATTCGAAGGGCGACCTGACGCACGGGATCATCTCGATCTACGGCTACAAGAGCGGCAAGAAGACCTTCCTCGACCAGGTGAAGATGTAACCCGTCGCGGCGCCGGTGCGACGGGAACGCCACTCGTCAGCGCCGGCGCCGTGCGGGCCGAGGCTGCCGAAGCGATCGCGTCCTTGCGCGAGATCTACGATCCGCGGCGCCTCAAGCCGGGCCAGGAGATCTCGGTCACGCTTCTCAATCCCGAACTCGCCGGGGACGGACCACGCCTCCTCGAGGTCACCATCGAGGCCAGCGCCGCTGAACGCGTTGAGTTCGCAATCGCGCAGAGCGCCGCACATGGCGCGGTGTCGGAACAGACCACGGCAACCACGACGACAGGATCAGAGACGGTCACCGCAGCGTCGATGGTCTACACGCCGAATCGTGACTACTCCGGTCA
Source organism: Acidobacteriota bacterium (assembly GCA_022562835.1). Lineage (GTDB taxonomy): Bacteria > Actinomycetota > Acidimicrobiia > Acidimicrobiales > SHLQ01 > JADFOM01. The sequence goes on from JADFOM010000198.1 coordinate 698, forward strand.
CGACACAATCCGTTTGCGCGGATGTGTGCCCAATGCGTGCAAGGAGGTGGCGGTGTCAATTCAAATCATCGAACGCAACGACGCCCCCATCGCACGCGATGACTTCGCCACCGGTCCCGAGGACAAGGCGATCCATATCGCCTTCGCCGACCTGCTCGACAACGACAGCGACGTCGATTCGACCACCTTGCGAATCGAGTTGGCGGCACAGCCTTCAGAGGGCCGAGTACAGCAGCGCACCAGTAGCTTCATCTATCGTCCCGCGGAGAATTGGGCCGGGACCACCTCATTCACCTACAAGGTGCTCGATGATCGAGGTGGGTTCGACCTCGCCGAGGTACTGATCACGATTTCGGCGCGCAACGACGCTCCCCTAGCGCGCAGCGAAACCCTGAGCACACGTCGCAACACATCGGTCACCATCGCGGTGCTCAGCAACGACCGCGATCCAGATGGTGATCCGCTCAGTGTCGCGATCGAGCGGTCCTCGAACGGCACAGCGACGTTGTCGAAGGGTCGGATCGTGTTCACGCCGGCCGCTGGGCTGATCGGTGACGCCTCGGTCCGTTATCGAGTGACCGATCCAAGTGGGTTGCACGCGAGTGCAACGGCCACCATCCACGTCGTCGGCCCAGACGTACACCTCTCGCGCTCTGCCAATCACGGATCGACCGGGCCGCTCGCTGGACAGACGGTGACCGGGTGGGTCTGGGTGTTCACGGACCGCACCTGGACGTCCGCTCAGATCAACACGGTCGAGTTCCGTCTCGATGGCGTGTTCGTCAACACTCAGGGCAGTCCATCGTACGACTTCGGGAAGGGCCCCAACTACGGCCTCGACACCTCTACCATGACCACCGGAGCCCACACGATCACCATGAAGACCCGCTTTCGTGACGGCGGAATCCATCAAACCAATGCGACCTTTGTTGTTACCAGATAGCCAATGACGAATCTGAGACTCCTCATATGAACTCACGTGCACGCTTACTCCCACTAGCCGCTGGTGTGGCCTCGCTGACACTCGGTGTCGTATGCGTTGTGGTCGATGAGCCCCTGCTTGGAGTGCTCGCCGGTATCTGTGGAGGCTTAGCTGCGTTTCTCGCGATCGGAGCAGTCGCGGACGCCAGCTCGCGCGACGAACGTCTCAGCGCGAGCCGAATGCAGGTAGCGGAACTAGAAGACGTCGTCGCCGATCAGGTCCAGGCTCGGCTCAGCGCGGAGGATGCTGTTGCGAGCCTCGGCGATCAGTTGGCGCGTGCCGAACAGACCCCGTCGGCTCGGGTTCAGGCCGAGTTAGACATGGACGGCTCCATTCTCGACGCCGAAACGGGGCTCTTCAACGAGCACTATTTCTCGGTGTCCGCGCACACGAGAATCGCCGCTGCGCGTCGTCACCTGCGGCCCGTTTCGATCGTCCTGTTGCAATTGGTCAAGTCGATCGAAACCCCCTATGAGTCGAGCGCGGACCCTCTTACGGTGACCGACTCGATCCGTGCGACCCTCCGCGACTCCGACACCGCATGCCGCCTCGAGGACGGACGGTTCGCTCTGCTTCTCGAGGACACCCCTGAGACAGGCGCTGTGTGGACGGTCGAGCGATTCCGCCGCCACCTCTCCGCGCGCTGCGAGGACGTCACCATGTGGGCAGGAGTCGCTTGCTACCCGGCTCATGCCTTCGACCGAGACCGTCTACTGGAACAAGCCGCCGGGGCCCTCGATTCCGCGAAAGACTGGCGTCAGGACCGCATCGAGATCGCTGTGGTCGACTAGGAGCTCAGCGAACAGAGTCCTCTCGATCGATCGCCATCGGTCGCCTGTCGCACGCACTAAGCTCGATTCAGGCGTACCGCTCGTGAAAGGCAGGATCGCATGGTCCCATCCGATGCCCGCATCTTCGTCGCCGGCCACCGTGGCCTTGTCGGATCGGCGATCCTGCGCCGTCTGTCGTCTGCGGGATATGAGAACATCCTTACAGCGACGCGTGACCAGCTAGACCTCCGCGACCAAGCAGCCGTGAACTACTGGTTCAAGGCCAACCGTCCCGACTACGTCTATCTGGCAGCCGGGACCGTCGGCGGAATAATGGCCAACAGCACGCGACCCGCCGAGTTCCTCTACGACAACATGATGATTCACGGGACCGTGGTGCACGCTAGCCACCAGTTCGATGTACAGAAGCTGCTATACCTCGGCAGCTCGTGCATCTATCCGCGTCACGCCACACAGCCCATCGACGAGGACCAGCTGCTCTCTGGTCCGCTTGAACCGACCAACGAATCCTATGCACTAGCCAAGATCGCGGGGATCAAGCTCTGCCAGTCGTATCGCACGCAGTACGGGTCCAACTTCATCTCCGCGATGCCGACCAATCTCTACGGTCCTGGGGACAACTTCAACCTCGAATCATCGCACGTCGTCCCGGCCCTTATGCGTAAGTTCCACGACGCCAAGATCGCGCGCGAACCCAAGGTCGAGGTATGGGGAACGGGAAGCCCCATGCGCGAGTTCCTCTACGTCGATGACTTGGCTGACGCTTGTGTGTTCTTGATGGATAACTACTCCGAGGCCCAGCACATCAACGTAGGCACCGGCGTGGATCTGGCCATCGCTGAGCTTGCCGAGACCCTCGCAGAGATCATCTACCCACGAGCCGAGATCGTCTTCGACAGATCAAAGCCGGACGGAATGCCCCGAAAGGTGCTCGATGTGACGAAACTGCGCGAACTCGGCTGGTCTCCGAAGCACGAGCTGCGCGATGGGCTCCAGACAACCTACGACTGGTTCCTCAGCCAGGACCTAGCCGATCTGCGAACCGCATCGGTGGCCTGAGACCTCGCTGACCTGAGCCTCTTTGGGGCCTGAGTTCAAGATGCCTCACCGAACGAATTTCTAGTGCGTCGGTTGTAGAATCGATCCTGCATCCAGCCGCGCCCTGAGAAACGCCAGCGCGACGAAGGCGTCACACGTTGGGGAGCAGGGGCAGGAGCAAACACTTCCGCCGACGCCGCCATGATCGCAGCGACCTCCTCGTCGCTCGGCTCGCCCCGGAGCTCGAGAACGGTCACAGCGGGATTATCCCGTGTTTGCGCTTGGGGAGCTTCTCGCGCTTCGTGCGTAGTAGGTCAAAGCCGGCGATCACCTTGCGGCGGGTCTCGGATGGATCGATTACATCGTCCACATAACCGCGCTCGGCCGCTATGTACGGATTGGCAAACCGTTCGGCGTACTCGTCGACCAGTTCGGCTCGGCGCGCGGCGGGATCCGCCGCCTGTTGCAGTTCTCGTCGATACAGGACCTCGACCGCACCTTGAGGACCCATCACCGCGAGTTCTGCCGTCGGCCAGGCGAACGCCAGATCAGCGCCTGTGGACTTTGAATCCATCACGACGTATGCACCGCCGTACGCCTTTCGCGTGATTACTTGAATGCGCGGAACGGTTGCTTCGCAATATGCGTAGAGCAGTTTGGCTCCGTGTCGAATGATGCCGCCGTACTCCTGATCGACACCCGGCAGGAATCCGGGCACGTCCACGAGGGTCATGATCTGAATATTGAACGCGTCGCAGGTTCGCACGAAGCGCGCCGCTTTTTGGGCCGATTCGATGTCGAGCACGCCCGCTAGAACGAGAGGTTGGTTGCCTACGACGCCCACTGGATGCCCATCGAGTCGTGCGAATCCACACACGATGCTCTGAGCCCAATGAGGGAAGTATTCGAAGAAGTCACTGTCATCGACGATCGACCTGATGACGTTGCGCATGTCGTAGGGAATGTTCGCGCTGTCGGGGAGAATGTCGAGCAGCTCAGGACAGAGTCGATTTGGGTCGTCGCCGCCCAACTGCGTCGGTGGATCTTCGAGATTGTTCGCCGGCAGAAACGACAGCAGGTACTTCACATCGTCGAGCACCTCTTTCTCGGTGTCGCCTACGTAGGTGGCAACACCGGATTTCGAAGCGTGGCTCTTCGCGCCGCCTAGTTCCTCGAGGGTCACTTCTTCACCGGTCACGGTCTTGACCACGTCGGGTCCGGTGATGAACATGTGCGACTTTTCACGCACCATGAAGATGAAGTCGGTCATGGCGGGGCTGTAGACAGCACCACCGGCGCACGGCCCAAGAATGACCGAGATCTGTGGGATGACACCCGAACTCTGCACATTTCTGTGGAAGATCCCGCCATAGGAGTCGAGGCTGACCACACCCTCCTGAATGCGGGCTCCCGCACCGTCGTTGAGCCCGATCATCGGAGCGCCTACCGAGAGTGCCAGATCCATGACCTTGTGGATCTTTTCGGCGAACACCTCGCCGAGCGCGCCGCCCATCACGGTGAAGTCCTGGGAAAAGACGAACACCTTACGTCCCTCGATGGCGCCCCAACCGGTGATCACGCCATCGGTATACGGTCTCGACTCGAGTCCGGCCTCATGAGCACGGTGGCGAGCAAGCATGTCCAGTTCGTGAAACGATCCATCATCGAGCAGGTAGTCGACCCGCTCTCGGGCAAGCATCTTGCCCTTCTCGTGCTGACGGTCAACCGAACGCTGCGGACCGGCATGGAGCGCCTCTTCGCGCCTCTCTCGCAAGTCGTCGAGTCGTTCACGGAGCGGATGGTCGGTCATGG
>JADFOM010000199.1 GCA_022562835.1 Acidobacteriota bacterium
GGCTTCGCCAACGTCGGCATTCAATTCGATCATCGCTCAACCCTCCCAGCCGCGGCGGAAAAACCGCACTCCGGCCCCGGGTCGCGCCTGTGCGAGGCGATCGATACCACCGCTATCGACGATGCCGTAGACCGGGTAGCCGCCCGTTACCGGGAAGTCCGCGAGCAGGGCGATCGGGTTACCGTCGGGTGGCACCTGGAGCGCTCCACGAACCATCGGTTCAGACGCGATCTCTCCATCGCGGCGCTGCATCGCTCCGCTCAGCCTTACTCCTATGCGGTTCGAATCCGCGTCCACCTCGAACTGCGTTGCGTCGACGAACCGATCCGTCTCGATGCCAAACCACTCGCGATGTGGACCCGGCAGTAGGTCAACGCTGATTTCCGAACCCACGAGATCGACCGGGGCCATGTCGACCGACACGCCGACCGGCGCCGTCGCCGCTAGCGCAATGAGGTCACCGGCGCGCAGCGGAGCCGGACCGAGACCCGACATCGTGTCTGTTGCGGCCGAGCCGAGGACCGCGTCGACAGCCAACCCTCCACGCACCGCAAGGTAGTTGCGCAACCCCCGGCTCGGCGGGCCGATGGCCACCTCGGCTCCCTCTGAAACGATGACCGAAGTATGTGATCCATGCGCTCGTCCGTCGACCACGACATCGCTATCGGTACCACAAACCGCCAACTCCAGATCGGCTCGAGCGAGCATGACGAAACCTCCGAGGAGTAGCTCAATGCCGACCGCGTCTGCGCGATTTCGTACCAACCGGTTCGCCAAGGTGAACGAACGTCGGTCGGCCGGCCCCGAGGGCCCAACACCGAGGTGGGCGTATCCGAGCCGGCCCAGATCCTCGACCAACGCAAGAGGCCCCGGATCGAGTACTTCGATCATGAAACGAACCGCACGACGGTGCCAGGCCTCAGCAGTGAAGGTTCGGGCAGGCTCGCGTCGAAGAGCACGCTGTTGGTTCTGCCGATAATCTGCCATCCCCCGGGGCCCTCGCTCGGGTAGACGCCGCTGTAGACGCCGGCCAGACCGACCGAACCAGCCGGCACACTCGTGCGGGGCCGACTACGACGAGGGACCGCTAGAGCTTGGTCGCCGCCCGTCAGATAACCGAACCCTGGGGCGAAGCCACAGAACGCGACCCGGTATTGCGCTGCGTGATGACGGGCGATGACATCGCTCACGCTCAGGGCGCAATGTTTGGCAACGGCGTCGAGGTCAGCACCGTCATAGACGACTGGAATCTCGACGACCTGCTCCCCCGCCGGCGAGCACTCGAACCGGTCGGTCGACTCGAGCAGTGCCGTCACCGAATGCTGCACGCTTTCGCTCTGCACCATCGAGGAGTTCAGGTATACAACGACGACAGATTCGCCGCCCGAGACGTCGGAAATACCGTCGATTCTCGCTTCGCGCAACGCGGCCGCTAAGGCAGCCGCGTCCGATGACTGCGGCACTTCGATGCGCAATGCTGCCGGTCCGAGGGGCGTGAGGACAACGTCCATGGGTTCAGGACTTTAGCTGGTACACCCGACCCCACGATTCGTGTGGTCAGATTCCACCAGCTCCTAGCAGCGGTGGGTTCGCCGCGTCGATGCATCGCGACAACACTGGGCGCATGACAATCCTTGCCGACAAGACTGTGATCGTCGCTGGAGTCGGGCCCGGCCTCGGCAGCGAGATAGCCCGTCTCGCATACAGAGACGGTGCCAACGTCGTCATCGCAGCGCGCCGTCAAGACAAGCTCGTCGCGCTCGCGAACGAGATCGACCCCGACGGTAACCGTATCGCCTGCCAGGTTGCCGATATCGGCGACAGCGCACAATGTGAGACCCTCGTCAAGGTCGCGGTGGAACGCTACGGCGGTCTCGACGCGGTGACGATCGTCGCCGCAAATGACGCCCACATGGGTGGTCTGAGCGACACCGATGACGAGACTTGGCGGGCGGTCCTCGAGACCAACGTGATCGGCACGATGCATGTGATCGAAGCCGCCACCCCCGCAATGTCCAGCGGTGGCAGCGTGGTGATGATCGGCTCACAGAACATGGCGCTGGCCTCGATTCGTCAAACCGCATACGCGGCGTCCAAGGGTGCTTTGCGCTCCGCCATGTATCACCTCGTCGAAGAGTTCGGACCGGCGCGTATTCGTGTCAACATGGTCGTCCCAACATGGATGTGGGGTCCGCCGGTTCAGATGTATGTCGATTGGCAATCGTCGGAACGTTCGATTCCAGCCGAGGAGGTCGTCGCCGAGATCACAGCCAACATGCCATTGGGCGAGATCCCCGCCGATGAAGACGTCGCCGAGGCGGTCGTTTGGTTGTTCTCCGATCGAGCGCGGATGATCACTGGACAGACGCTGTATGTGAATGCAGGCGAGCACCAGCCATGATGACCATGAACGAGCGGAGTCGTCGATGAACGTCACTCAACCCAACCAGTGGATCTATGGGATACAACTACCCGTGCAAACCCTCACGCGCACGCTTGTGGACCCGTGGGAGGACGCAGCGAGTGTCGACGATCTCGTCGCCATAGCGCAACGCTGCGAGGCCAATGGACACTCCTTCGTCGGCGTATGTGATCACATCGCAGTTCCTGACAACGAATACGCGAGTCGTATGACTACAACGTGGTACGACACCATCGCGACGCTCTCGTACCTCGCCGCGCAAACCGATTCCGTACGACTGCTGTCGGTCGTTTGGATCGCCGGCTATCGTCATCCCCTCCAGACCGCCAAGTCTTTCGGTACGCTCGACCATCTTTCTGGCGGCCGGGCAATTCTCGGTGTCGGTGCCGGGCACGTCGAAGCCGAGTTCGAGGCACTCGGCGTGGACTTCGCTTCCCGCGGCCGCCGACTCGACGAGACGATCGATGCGGTACGCGGAGCCTTTGACGATACCTACGTCTCGTTCGCTGGTGAGTTCTACAACTATGCCGATGTCGGGGTTGCGCCACAGCCCTCAGACGCCCTGCCGATCTGGGTCGGCGGTTCTGGTCGAGCCGCCTGGCGACGCGCTGGTAGACGCGGTGACGGCTACATCCCCATGGGCAACAGCGTCGATCAGTACAGCGAGATCATCGACACGATGTCGGCGGAAGCCGACGCCGCTGGCCGCGCGGACGTCAGCTTCGATGTCGGCTACATGCCAGGATGGGCCTATCTCGGCGCCGCCGATTCAGCGTCTGCTCCCGCTGACCTTCCGCCCACAATGATTCACGGATCGGAGGCTCTCGCCGCCGATATTCGCGCTGCGCGGACCGCCGGGGCCAACACTATGCATCTCAAGTTTCGGGGTCGTTCTCTCGCGGAGTACTTCGATCAACTCGATGCGTTCAGCGAAGAGGTCGTGCCACTCATAAATGAAGGTTGAATCATCGCTGAAGGCGCCTTTCGCGCGGCTCGAAAAGTAGGGATCTGACTGATTTCACAAGTCTGTAACCCTTTTCACGGCTGTTCGGTGGCAGAGTGTGGGGGTGACAACAAGCACCGAACTTCTCGCGGCTGTTGAGCCCGACATCGCCGCCCTTATGCAGGCGCACAACGAACGCAGAGAGAACTGGTATGCCCACGAGATCGTCCCATGGGAAATGGGTCGCAACTACCGCGACGAGCCATGGGAAGAGTCCGATGCGACCCTGCGCCCAGAGGTGCGCACAGCGCTGCAGCTAAATCTCCTCACCGAGGACAACCTGCCCTACTACCACGCTCGTATCTCTGCGGCCTTCAGCGAACAGTCCTCGCTGGCCGAGTGGTCCCGACAGTGGACCGCAGAGGAAGCCCAGCACTCCATCGCGAGTCGCAGCTATCTGCTCACCTCGCGCAACTGCGACCCACGCGTTCTTGAGGACGACCGGGTGTCACGATGAAACGTGGCTGGTCGGACCAGTACGGCGATGCTGTCCAGGTGTTCATCTACACGTCCGCGCAGGAGCTGGCCACACGTATCTCGCACCGCAACGCCGGGGTCATCGCCGACGACGCCACCGCATACGAGGTCATGCAGCGAGTGGCGGTCGACGAAAACCACCACTTCATGTTCTACCGCGGGGTTGTCACTGCAATGTTGCGCGAAGATCCCTCCGGTGTGTTGTCACGCATGTTGCCGGTGTTCGAGAACTTCGAAATGCCCGGGACCGGAATCCCTAAATATCTTCGCAAGGCGATCCAAATGGCCAAGGCAGGTGTCTACAGTCTGCGCATCCACTCCGAGAAGGTCGTCCAGCCGCTGCTGCGCGACTGGAATATCGGTTCGCTCGAAGGGCTTACCTCCGAAGCCGCCGAGGCCCAGGAAAAGCTAATGGCGTTGCCGGCGAAACTGCTCGTCGCTGCCGAAGACTTCGAAGCACGCCTCGCCCGCCGCCCGAACCTCGGCTGACCAAGATCCAGCTCACGCCGTACCGATCACAGCTCGTTCGGCTAGATCCCCGATCTTCTCGGCCGAATAACCAATCGACTCGAGCACCTCAACGGTGTGCTGGCCCGGTTGGCCCGAATCGGTAGCGGGATCCGCTGGGGTCCCGGAGAACCGAGGTGCGGGAGCTGGCTGGGTCACACCGCAAGTCTCGAAGTAGGCGTCACGGGCGATCGCCTGCGGGTGCTGTGGCGTCTCGCCCATGGTCAATACCGGCGATACGCATGCGTCGCGACCTTCGAACACCGACGTCCAGTGATCCATCGTCTCAACCGAGAACGACTCGGCGAAAATCCCGCGCATCGTGTCCCAGCCGGATTGATCATTCTGTGCCGCCGGGTCGACCCTACCAATGAGTCCCAGACCGTCGATCAGCTGCGCGAAGAATTGTGGCTCTATCGCGCCGACCGCCATGTAGCGTCCGTCGCTCGTTTCGTACACGTCGTAGAAGGGTGCACCCGAGTCCAAAAGGTTCGTACCGCGATCATCTGACCAGAACCCGGAAGCGTGGGCGGCGAACAGTGGCGACATGAGATAGCTCGCCCCGTCGACCATCGCTGCATCGACGACCTGACCCTTACCTCCACGTGCGGTGGACAGCAGAGCCGAGACGATCCCGAGCACCACAAAAACCGAGCCTCCACCGAAGTCCCCAACCAGGTTGAGCGGCACTGTCGGTGCCTGTCCTGGGCGGCCGATATGTGCCAGCGGTGACGCTAGGGAGATGTAGTTGATGTCGTGACCTGCGCGGTCGGCCATCGGGCCCGACTGACCCCATCCGGTCATGCGCCCATAGACAACATTTTCGTTGACGGCTAGGCATTCCTCGGGACCGACACCTAGGCGTTCTGT
>JADFOM010000200.1 GCA_022562835.1 Acidobacteriota bacterium
CTTGGTGCCGGCGGTCTGGGGTGTCCTCAACGGCGACGATCTCTCGCGCTGGGCGTGGCTGGGTATAGGTGTCGCGCTGGTCGCGATCGGGATGGTTTCGGTCAGCAACGACGGCTCCAAGATGTCGGTCACCACTCGCGTCATCGTCGAGGCACTGATAGCAGGGGCAGGGTTCGGTGTGTTCTTCATATTCATGGACGCCACCGAAGGCGCCACCGCGCCATGGCCGGTCGTTGGTGCACGGCTTACGACCACCGTCGCCGTCCTCGGATATCTCCTAATTGCCCGCCAGCCCATCATCGCAAACACGCGACAGGCAGTCTGGCTGATCGTCGCGACCGGTGTGTTCGACACCACTTCGAACATCCTCTTCCTCTACGCCGTCGACGTTGGGCAGCTCAGCGTGGTGTCCGTTCTGGCGTCGCTCTACCCGGTTGCCACGGTGATCCTCGCCAGGGCATTTCTGCATGAACGGATGAACCGGATACAGCTCGGCGGTTGTGTCGGTGCTCTCATCGGGACCGTTCTCATCGCGATCGGCTGACGCAGGGAGAGCGGTCAACTCGCACGCGTTGCCACCGTCAACAAGACTGCCGGTGGCACAACCACATGGGAACACCGATGACATCGAACCAGCAGACAATCAACAACCTCACCGAATGCATCGACTCGGTCACCGAGTTGGCATCGGGCCTGTCCGACGAGCAGTTCGCCGTGCAGTCGCTCTGTCCCGACTGGACGGTGCAAGGCGTACTCGGCCACCTATTCGCGCTCGAAACGATCCTTACAGGATGGTTTCCTGATGGTCCCGAGGATCCCCCACCGTTCGGGCAGATGGGGACGGTGTTCTCCGAGATCATGGCTCTTTCGGGACCGAGTTTTGTTGATCGCATCACCTCGATCGGCGGAGCCAGAAAGGCCGAGTTGGACGCGCTCGACGACGACAAGATGATGGCGCCGTCGATAACGCCGGTTGGTATATCGACATATGGCAAGTTCATGGCGATCCGAGTGTTTGACTTCTGGGTCCACGAACAAGACATGCGTGTCCCACTCGGACTCGATCCCAGCCCTGGTGGACCGGCCGCCGAACAGGCCATCGACGAGATCGAAGGCTCGCTCGGCTACATCGTCGGCAAAAAGATCGGGCTGCAGGACGGCCAGTCGATCAAGTTCACTCTTACCGGTCCGGTCGAACGCACGATGTGTGTCAAGGTCGATGGACGAGCCGGCCAAGTCGATTCACTCGATGATCCCGACGTTGAGCTCACCACCGACTCGGTGACTTTTGCTCTGTTGGCATGCGGGCGACTCGATCCCGAAGAGACGATATCGGCAGGCAAAGTCACGTGGATTGGCGACGAAACACTCGGCGCGCACGCCGCACGCAACCTCCGATACACGATGTGAAGGGGTCGACATGACCGAGCCAGAGGACGTGACCAGGATCGGTTTTCACTTCGATGTCATGTGCCCTTGGGCATACCAGACCTCGAAATGGATCAGGACGGTACGCGACCAGACCGGTCTCGAGATTGACTGGCGTTTCTTCTCGCTCGAAGAGATCAACCGCGATGAAGGAAAGAAGCATCCGTGGGAACGTGAGTGGAGCTACGGATGGGGGATGTTGCGCGTCGCAGCCATGCTGCGCCGAGACTCGATGGACGCATGTGACCGATTCTACGAAGCCGCTGGAAGGGCTCTTCACGAGGACGGCCGAAAGCCCCATGTTCCCGAGGTAGCGAAAGAACTCCTTACCGAACTGGGTCTCGATCCAGGCACCGTCGATGCGGCCATCGCTGATCAAAGCACTCATGACGAAGTGAAGGCGGACCACGACGCTGTCGTGAACGCTGGCGGATTCGGAGTCCCAACGTTGGTCTTTGGCGAGGGCTCTGAGGAGTCGATGGTTTATGGACCTGTTGTGGTACCGGCACCTGAGGGCGACGACGCTCTCGCTCTATGGGAGCTGACCTGCGCCTACCAACGAGTGCCGTTCCTCTACGAGATCAAGACTCCAAAGACCGACCGCGACATGTCACACATCGGTGCTGTGTTCGAGCCGTACATCAACGCTCGCGACTGGGAGTCTCGGGAAAAGCCCGCTCGCTGAAGGGTCTACCGCGACCCCGGTGTCAGACCAAAGTTCGCGAACCCGGTGTCAGACACCCAGCGCAGCGTTGACTTGATCACGGCACTAACAGCGCTGGGTGTCTGACACCGGGCTGAGACCGCAATCGGCCTGTCGTCACCGCGCACCGGTAGCCTGCGGCGACATGGAGCACGGTGGCCACATGCGCATGGTGCATTCGATGAGTCAGTCCTTGGATGCCGATGTAGTACTCGAGCGCACGACAACGCGGCGCGTGCTGCTGTTCGCGCGGCCGTACTGGACGATGATCGCGTGGTTCATCGTGATGGTGACCGTCGGTTCGCTGCTGCAACTCGTTCCGCCGTTGCTTCTGCAGACGATTATCGACGGGGCTATCGCCGACGAGGACTCAGCCTGGCTCAACACTCTCGGCTTGATCATCGTCGGCGCCGCGTTCGCCGCCGCCGGTGTCGCGATGATCGAACGGTGGCTGTCGGCACGTATTGGCGAGAGCGTCATCTATGACCTGCGGGTTCGGCTGTTCGATCACGTCCAACGCATGCCAATCTCGTTCTTCACCCGAACCCAGACAGGGTCATTGATCTCGCGGATGAATAACGATGTCATCGGTGCGCAGCGGGCGTTGACCGGGACCCTGGGTTCGGTCGTGTCGAGTGTGATCAGCCTGGTTACGACACTGCTCGCGTTGATGCTGCTCGAATGGCGTCTGACGATTCTCGGCCTGCTCATCCTTCCTGTCTTCCTCGTGCCCGCCAAACGGGTCGGGTCGCGGTTGGCGGAGATCACCCGCGAATCGATGGACCTGAATGCATCCATGAACACGACGATGACCGAACGTTTCAACGTGTCGGGTGCCTTGTTGGTGAAGTTGTTCGGTCGCAGCGACGACGAGATCAACGACTTCGGCGACCGCGCCGGCAGGGTCCGCGACATCGGCATCCGCAGTGCTCTATACAGCCGTACTTTCGTCGTCGCACTGTCTCTCGTCGGTGCACTCGGCACCGCTGCGGTTTATATCGTCGGCGGGCACATGGTCATCAACGAGACGATGACCGTCGGGACGCTCACCGCAATGAGTCTGCTCATCGTGAGGGTCTACACGCCGTTGACGAGTCTCACGAACGCCCGGGTCGATGTGATGTCAGCGTTCGTTTCGTTCGATCGTGTGTTCGAAGTACTCGACGCAGAGAACCCAATCGAAGACCCCGAAGACCCGATCGAGTTGGCCGATATCTCCGGTCGTGTTGAGTTTGATCATGTGTCGTTCCAATACCCGGGACCCGACCAGGTGAGCGTTGCCTCACTCGAGTCCCCCGAGGAATCACAAGGCTCGACCAGCGAACTTGCACCTGCGCTGATCGACATCGACCTCGAGATCGAACCGGGTCAACTCATCGCGCTCGTAGGACCATCGGGTGCCGGTAAGACAACCATGATCAACCTTCTGCCACGCCTCTATGACGTGACCGAAGGCGCCGTACGCATCGACGGAGTCGACGTACGGGCGGCATCGCTGGACAGCCTTCGCCGCTGCATCGGTGTCGTGAACCAGGACCCCCATCTGTTTCATGAGACGGTCGCATCCAACCTTCGTTACGCCCGTCCGGGGGCCAGTGACGAGGAACTTGTCACGGCGACCAAGGCGGCGAGGATCCACACGGTGATCGAGGCATTGCCAAACGGGTTCGACACCGTGGTCGGCGAACGCGGTTACCGCCTGTCCGGTGGAGAGAAGCAGCGGCTTTCGATCGCTCGCATGTTGTTGAAAGACCCGGCCATCGTTGTGCTTGACGAAGCGACGAGCCACCTCGACTCGGAGAACGAGGCGCAGGTACAAAATGCGCTGGCCACCGCGCTCAAGGGCCGTACCGCGATAGTGGTGGCACACCGGCTCTCAACCATCACCACGGCTGACAAGATCGTGGTGCTGGACGAGGCCCGCATTGTCGAAACCGGCACACACGATGAGCTTTACGCAGCTGGCGGACTGTATGCGGACCTGTACAACACGCTGTTGCGTCAAGAGCCCGACAACACAACGGTCTGATGGATCAACCCACCTACGAGGTAGCCGAGCTGACGCAGCTCCTCGGCCGCACGTTCGAGGAGATCTTCCCTGACGACATCTGGATAATCGGAGAGATCTCGAACCTGACCCGATCGCGGGCAGGTCACGTATATTTCGATCTTGTACAGCCCGGGGCCGCGCCCGGCGAATCCGCCAGCGCTCGCATGTCTGTTGTGTTGTGGGACTCGACTCGCACGATCGTCAACAAGTTGCTCAAGAGAGCCGGTGGCTTTCGGATGACCGATGCCATGGCGGTTCGGATCCGCGGCGTGATCGACTTCTACCCGCCGCAGGGCCGGATCCAAATTCGGATGACGTCGATCGACCCTACCTACACGCTGGGACAGGTCGCCCAGGACCGCGAGCTGCTCCTAAAACGCCTGATCGAATCGGGGGCCACCGCTCGACAAGACCAGCTCAATCTCGTGCTCGCGCCACAACGCATCGGTCTGATCACCTCGCAGGGTTCGGCCGCCGAGCACGACTTTCTGACCGAACTCAGCGCAGCGGAGTTCTCGCTACAGATATTCGCCCTGCACACACGAGTGCAGGGAGACGGGGCCGGCGATGGACTCGCGGCGGCGATCAACTATCTGTCGACTCTGGACCTCGACGCGATCGTCTTGGTCCGCGGCGGTGGTGCCCGTGGGGATCTTGCCGCTTTCGACGCGGAGAGCTTGGCCCTCGCGATCTCGCTATGCCCTCACCCGGTGATCTGCGGGATCGGACACGAAACCGACCGCAGCATCGCGGACGAGGTCGCTTACGTTTCACTGAAGACGCCGACCGCGGCTGCTGCATTCCTGATCGATCGACTCGGCGACATCGCACGAACCCTCGATGAGCGAGGCGCGGCGATAGCAACTGCGGCGCGGCGCTCCATGCAAACCGCCCATGCACGCCTCGACACCCGCGCACACCAGCACCGCAGCGCCGCGGGACGCTCCGTCGATCAAGCCGATCAACGCCTGCGCACGGCCGCCGCGGCAGTGCAGTCACGAGCCGGTCGGTCGATCGCTGTCACCGATTCGAATTTGACGAGCCGCGCAGCACGCCTACGGCGACAGGCCGACGGTTCTCTTCGTCGAAC
>JADFOM010000201.1 GCA_022562835.1 Acidobacteriota bacterium
ATCTCGTCGGCCATGCGACCGACGGTCTGAGGGTTATGCGCTCGACGGGCGCACAATTCATCGACGTCAACGCTGGGACCTTCCATCCGGTTTCGGGCTCCGTCAGAGCGATGATCGTCGACGATTTTAATGGCGACAGCAGGGCTGACGTGGTCACAATCGACAGCTCTGCCAACGTCGTGTCGTGGTGGAGCGGCAACGGAGCCGGCAGTTTCTTCGAGCCGTTCGGAGTCGAGCGATTCAACCGCGCGATTGCTGAGGACGCTCGGACGGTCGCCGCTGGCGACGTCGATGGAGACGGACTGCTCGACGTGCTCATCGGGCACTCTGGCGGCGGGCTCAGCCTGCTCACCAACACCTCGCTCGTACCCGACCAATCCCGCCTTGAGCGCAGCTAACAGATATCTCACACCCGAAAAGGGGGCCTGATCACGGGCTGCGCCCAGGTCCGTGCGTGGTCAGGAGTTTTGGCTGATTGTGGCGTGGGCTTGGAGGACGGATCGGAGTTCGACCGGCAGTGTTGCCGCGAGGATGATGGTGGTGGGTAGGTCCGTCTTGTTTTGGTAAGTGAACGCATGGGTTGCTTTGAAGTGTGCGATGTCGTTGGTCGCGAGCGTGTGGCTGTGTCCGCCGATTTCGAGGTCGACGGTTCCTTGTTCGCATTGGATGAAGACTTCGCCGTCGAATCGGAGTGGGCTGCCCGACGCCGCAGCTGGTTGAAGCGTTACTCGCCACACTTCCATCTCGCCGGCGATGAGCTCGGCGGTGAGTCGCTCAAAACGGCCGGTTGGTGTGGTGGTGAGTTGCTGGTCGCCGGCGCGCTGGATTGACACGGTGACTTCGGGCATGCCTTCGGCCATGATCTCGGCGGGGCGGCGACCGAGGCCGTGGGCGAGCTTGAGGACGACGGCGACGCTGGGGATCATTTGACGGGTTTCGACCTTGTGGACGGTGCTGGCAGCGACGCCGCTGAGGTCTGCGAGTTCTTGGCGGGAGAGGCCGCTTTCTTCGCGCCAGAGGCGGATGCGGTCGCTGATCTTGTCGAGTTCGATCTCGAACGTTTCGTCGGTCATGTGACGATGCGGTAGATGACGGTGCCGCGGACCTGGACTTGGTTCGTCTTGGCGTCGGCGACTTCGACGTCGGCCCAGAACAGATCGCCGTCTTGGGCCGCGATCTGTCCGTAGCCAATGAGGTCTTTGGCTTGGAGCGACCCGACGACTTGGGCTTGTAGAGCGACGGTGGACGCCTTGTGATTGCCGGGCCCGACGGCAGCCCAGGCGGCCATTGCGCCCGTCGTGTCGAGCAGGGCGAGGGCTGCACCTTCGTGGAAGCCACCGTCGCGATCTCCGTTGGCGTCGCCGAGCGGCATCACGATGCGAGCGTGGCTGTCCACCATGTGCTCGACGTTGAGTTGTCGGGCTTTGGTGAACGGCATCATGCCGATGAAGGGGCCCATCTCACCCGGGTCGCTCTCGCCCTTGTCGCCGTGCGACACTATTGGGTTGCCTTGGCCGTCGTTCTTGCGGCCCCGCACCAACGAGGTGATGTGAGAGATTGGCTTACCTTCGTTTGTGGCGACGGTGGTCTCAGAGAAACACATCTCCTTGCCTCGACGCAGCAGGGTGGTGGTGGCAATGACCTCTTCACCGATCGCGGCTGCGAGGTAGCTGATCTGACAGTTCGCGGTGTGGAAGGTCGTGAATTCTTCACCGAACATTGTGCGGGCGATGGCGTGTCCGCCGATGAGGCCGAGCGCTGCCGCGCATCCGCCGTGAAGGGCGTCGCCGGGGTTGCTGTTTTCGGTGCGGAACGGCAGCACGAGCCGGGCTGAGGTGTCGGTGATCTCGTCGACCTGGATCCCTAGACCGGAACCGAAGGCGGACGTTTCGACCCATTGGCGGGTGGAAGTCATGTTATTGAAGTCTCCTGGATGAGGGTGATATAGGGTCCTTAGATGTTCTTGTCGTGTTCGGCCCAGTAGGGGTCGCGCAGGCGCCGCTTGAATATCTTGCCAGTGTCCTCGCGGGGAAGGTCGGGGACGAACTCGATGCGGCGGGGCACCTTGTATTTCGCGAGTCGGGCCGTCAGGTCGGCGCGGATCGTGTCGGCGTCGATGTCGGATCCGTCGGCGGGCTGCACCAGTGCGAGCGGTACCTCGCCGAACTCGGCGTCGGGCACACCGAAGACCGCGCAGTCGGTCACACCTTCGATGGTGATGAGCGCGGCTTCGATCTCGGCCGGGTAGATGTTGACGCCGCCGGAGATGATCATGTCCTTCTTGCGGTCTGACAGATAGAGATACCCGTCGTCGTCGAGGTGGCCCATGTCGCCGAGCGTGATCGAACCGTCTCGCTCGATCTCAGCGCGTTCGACGCTGCGTCCGTGGTAGGTGAATTCAGAGTTGATCGTGGTGCCGATGTAGACCTCACCAACCTCACCGGTCGGCAACGGCTGTCCGTTGTCGTCGAGGATGTGAATGGTCACCCCCTCGACTGCCTTGCCGACAGTGCCGGGGTGGGCGAGCCATTCGTGGCTGTCGCAGGCCGTGGCCGGTCCGGATTCGGTGCCACCGTAGAGCTCGTGGATCACGGGTCCCCACCAGTCGATCATTGCTTTCTTGACCTCGATGGGGCAGGGCGCGGCGTTGTGGACGACTCGTTCGAGTGAGCTGAGATCGAAGCGGGCCCGGTCCTCGTTGGACACCTCGAGCAGCCGGACGAACATGGTGGGGACGACGTTGAGCGTGGTGATGTGATGGGTGTCGATCAGCTCGAGCAGTTCGATCGGATCGAAGCGGGGCTGCATGACGAGCAGATCACCGACCGCTGCTAAATACAGGCCGAACATGTTGGGCGCGATGTGGTACAGCGGCCCGGTCAAGACGCCCCGTGCTTGGGGCCCGAAGCCGTAGAGATCTTCGCCGATTCTGGCTGCGATAGTGATCTGTTCATCCGATGCAGGGCTGCGCTTGACGCCCTTGGGGTTGCCGGTGGTGCCCGAGGTGTAGATCATCGAACCGGGCGATCGCTTCGCGGGCTCGCTGTATGTCTCGTGGGTTCGCAGCCACTCATCCCAGTCGAGCACAGGCCTGCCGGCAGCCGGGACCTCGGCGGACAGCCGGTACGACGCCGTGATTTCCGGTGGCGTCTCGACCGTCAAGATCACCACGTCGGCCCCAATGGCGCCGACGATCTGGTCCAGCAGGTCAGTGTGGACAACGATCGCCTTCGCGCCCGAGTCCTCAAGGATGTGCCGGGCCTCGTCAGCCAGGTAGTGCCAATTGATCGGCACGGCATGGGCGCCGAGACGACCAACTGCGAAGCTCGCCTCGAAGAAAGCGAAGTCGTTGCGCAACATCAAGGCCACCGCGTCGCCGGGACCGACGCCGAGCGCCGCGAACCCGGCCGTGGCCCGGCCGGCCCGATCGAAGAGGTCACCGCGGGTGAGAACCCGCCCCCCGCTGAGGATTTCTCCGCCGCCGCTCATCGATCCTGCCCGACGCCCGGGCCCCAGTTGTCGAAGGCCGAAAGGATGTGGTCGGGAGCCTGAACGTGTACCCAGTGCCCTACGTCGTCGACAAACTCGACCGTCGCGTCGTCGAGCGCGGCGGCACAGATCTCGGTGGCCTTCGCGCCTAATGGATCGTGCTCGCCGACCACGAGAAGGGCCGGGCACTTCACATCGCCGAGGTGTGGTGTCAGCGGATCGGAATGAAGCTGCTCGAGGGTACGGGTCACCTCGGAGATACCGACCGCGTCACCCTTGATGGGTCGGTCGGAGTCGGAACCGTAGATTGCGCGGGTCAGCCCCTCGATGCCATCGCTGATACCTGCCGCCGCGATCTTCGTGTACCAATCCGCAGACTTCGCGTTCGCCTGAGCGGTAGTGCCGATGAGGATCAATCCGGCGACTCGATCGGCATAGTTGAGCGCAGCGGCCATAGCTACGATCCCACCCATCGAGTGCCCGACGAGGATCGCCCGGTCGACATCGAAGTGATCGAGAACCGCGATGGCGTCGGCTGCGAGATCGTCGCGCGAATAGGGTCCCGGCGGCGCGCCAGCGTGGCCGTGGCCCCGTTGGTCATAGCGCACAACGGTGCCGCGGCTCTCGAGGCCCGGGACGAGTCGATCCCAGATTCCGAGGTCATCGACGAGGCCGTGAAGGCACAGGAATACAGGTCGTCCGGCACCACTGACCGCGACCCGCGTGGTGTGGTGCTCGAGTTCAACGGTACGAGTGTCGGTGATCATCACGCAGCAGCCGAGTTCTTGGAGAGGACGGGGAGGACGTTCTCGGCGAAGCAGGTCATCGATCCTTTCGCATCGTCGAAGCTCAGCCCCGAGTAGCGAAAACAGCAGGTGAGGTCGAAATCGCCGATGATCTCCCGCCGAGCCTCGAGTTTCTGGAGGACCTGATCGGGCGTACCCCATGCCTGCACGTCGAGATACATGTCGGCCATGGCCTCAACCCCGGCGGCCCGAACCGCGTCGACCGCGTTGCCATAGGACTCGTAGCCCGCGGTGTTCTTGAAGTGATCGCCAGCTAGCTCATAGTGACCCAACACGCTGGTGAGATAGCCCACTATGTGCTCACGAACCATGTCCTCGGCCCGCGACGCGTCGGGGTCGACAAAGGTGAAGTCACAGGTCACCGGCGGATGGGGTTCTCGATGATGGGTGTCTCGGAACCGCTGCCGGTAGGCGTCGATCCGCAGGATCTGTCGATCCACCTCGCCAAGCGATTGCGCGGATCGACCTATGAGAACCTCTGCGGCCGCACGATCGTTCAACGTCGCAACGGTTCGCAGCTCAATCCGGAAGCACTGCGCGATCGATGGGAGCTTTTCGTCCAATCTGGCGGCGACAAAAAGGCGGCGGTCACCATCGAGCCCACGCCGACGGTATCAGCCCGCTCGCGAAAGTCATCCCTCGACGCGCCCTCGCTCGTTCGATCCAACGGCGAACCGAACAGCGCCGCGACACCCGACGTCGTCACGGCGCCAATCGCCTGACGCTAGGTTCTGTCTGACGAATAGTGGGACGGGCATCTTGCCCGTCTGTAAGAGTGAAGACGACGGGCTGGAAGCCCGTCCCACCAAGAATGAAGAGCACTCTCTTGATCCATCAGACAGAACCTAGTGTCCACCTCACTACGCCGGCAAGCCCGCATTATTCGTTACCGCTGAGACGCAGAGGGCGCGGAGATTTGGGAAAGAGATGCTGAGCAACGCCGGCGCTCTACCCGCCGCCTTATTGT
>JADFOM010000202.1 GCA_022562835.1 Acidobacteriota bacterium
TCGACCGGCGGTGTATCGAAGTGGACAACCCAGGGCTTGACGACACCGATGTCGCAGGCGACGAAGTCGGTGACGATCTGCTCAAAGCGGCCAGAGGCCAATCCCGAGCTCGTCGCGTCAGATCGATCATCGTGCGATTGGTCATCACAGTGGTCGCGCTCGGCCTTTCCGGGTTCCTGTTGGTTTCGGTGTTCGATGATCTCGACTGGTCGTTGGTCTGGGGAACGATCCAGGAGGTCGGCGACGCTGAACGAATAGCGCTGGGACTCGGCGCAGGTGTTGCGCTCGCAGCCCAGGGTTTGGTGACCTCTTCCACCGTGCGGGGTTTACCTGTACGTCGTGGGGTTCTTTGTTATCTCGCCCCGGCGTCGGTGGCTTCTATCGTGCCAGGCCCGAGCGATCTGCCGATGCGCTACAAGATGCTCGCCACGTGGGGCTACTCCAACGCCGATGCGAGCCTCGCGGTCGTTGCGAGCGGAATTTTCAGCATCGGGAGCAAGCTGATACTGCCCGTCATAGCGATGTTGCTTGCCCTACTGGTCGGCATCGAAGTGCAGGACGGATTTGGGATCACGATCGTCATCGCGGGGGTCGTGCTTGCATTTCTGATCGCGCTGACCTCTGGAGTTGTGGCGTCCCCTCGCCTCAGTGGATGGATCGCATCCTGGCTGGAGGCGCCGTGGCGTGTCGCAGCGCGGTTGCTGCGCTGGGAGAGCCCTCCGCTCGCTGAACTCGTCGAATCAGCGAGAAACAAGGCTGTCGACCTACTGCGCGACCGCTGGAAGGAAGCCACCTGGGCGTCGTTTTTGTTGATCCTCTCTCAGGTTGGTCTGATGATCATGTGTCTGCGTTTTGTGGGAGTAGAACAGACGGCGCTTAGTGGACTGGGAGTGTTTGTGGCCTACGGGCTCGTTGCAGGATTGACGGTGATCCCCATCACCGCCGGCAGTGTCGGTGTCGCCGAAACCGCCTGGATCGGGTTATTGAGCACGATGGCCGGATCCGAATTCATCAACGAAATCACCGCAGGCGTTTTGATCTACCGGATGCTGACATGGCTCATCGTCATCCCGCTCGGCGGGATCTCGATGCTGATCTGGAAATATTCTCAGAGATCGGACGATTGAGCGTCGATGGCCGACTGCGAGCGTTCTGACCCGATCGGTATCGCTCAGGATGTAAACGCGTGGACATCGCTGGCCTACGCAGCGGTAGCGGTCGCACTTCTCGCTGGTGTAAGTTCGAAAAAGCTGTTCCGTTCGGCTGCACTGTTGGCGTTCTTGAGCCTCGCTGAGGCCGTCGGAAGCGTGCTATTCCACGGCGATCCGAGCGACGTCGGTCAATGGATTCACGACGTTGCACTGTTGGGCATGCTCGGCGTCGTGACAGGTGCTCATGTCGGCCGCCTCTGGGGGATGATCGATCGAGGAGCATGGATTGGTGGTCTAGCTGTCACCATCTCGGTCGGGCTGGTTCACCCCGTGGCAGCCGACGCAGTCAACGGGTCCGCCGGCGTGTTATTGGCCGTTGCTGTCTTGGCTGAGCTCGTCGCCCGACGGCGCGGCGAGCCAGCCATGGTGCGCCTCGGCGCCATATTCGTGTTCGCTTTGGCAGGTGCAACCTGGGTGCTCGGCACCACCGATAGCCCCGTGTGCTCTCCCGACTCCATCGTGCAGTTCCATGGGCTCTGGCACCTGCTCTCCGCTCTCGCGGTTTTTGTTTGGGCCGACAGGGCGCTAGCGACAGCGGGTCCGCAGCTCGGATCGGGGATCGGTCGGTTGTACTCCGATCGAGTCGTAGGTCTGGTCGCGATCATCTTGGTGCGCGGCTTTCACCGTGACGTCGACATCGAAGGCAGATCCTCGATACCTACCGATCGCCCCGTTGTACTCGTCGCGAACCACGGCAATGGTTTTGTCGACCCAGCCGTGATGGCGGCGGCGTTGCGCCGCCTTCCTCGCTTCATCGCCAAGGCATCACTGTGGAAGATACTGCCCGCCAGGGTGCTGCTGGATGCTGTCGCTGTACTGCCGGTCTATCGCCGAGCCGACGGCGATGATCCGCGTGGAAACGACAGGATGTTCGCGGCCAGCACCGACGCTCTCGCTCGCGTCGATCGAGTCGCTATCTTTCCGGAAGGCACTACCGGTGACCGCGCCGGACTTGATCGTGTGCGGTCGGGCGCGGCACGTATTGCTCTAGGCGCTCGCGGCGCCGGGGTCGGAAACATTCTGATCGTGCCGATCGGATTTGCGTTCGAAAGTCGGGTCGAGACTCGTAGCCGAGTTGCGGTGACGATCGGCGATCCTATCGATCTCGATGAATGGTGCGCTACGCAGGTCTCGCTCGATGAGCGGGCAGCGACTCATGCGTTGACCGAGGCCATCGCGACCCAACTCGTCGCGGTATCGCCGGTTTATTCGTCGGTGGATGAGCGTGAACAGTTGCGCATGGCGGCAGAGGTTGAACTGCGCTCGCGGGACCGTCGGGCTCGCACCCCGAGTTTTGGCGCAGTCGAACGTCGGGCCTCGATGATCGCGGCGGCTTCGAGCGAGCAGCGTCAACGTGTGATCGCCGCGTTGTCTGACCACGTTCTGCGCCGCACGATGGTCGGGCTGGGCGATGAGGCGATGGGTGAGGGAACTATGCGTGTAGGGCTGGGAGCGTTGCTGCTCGCTGCGGGTGCACTGTTTTTCGCTGGACCATTCCTCTTGACCGTCATGCTCGTTCACCTTCCGGCGCTTGTCTTGGTACGGCTCGCCGTCTCGTCGGTGGACTCGACCGCGACCAAGGGGACGGTGCGTCTGCTCACCGGCGCAGCGGCAATGTTGGCGACATGGTGGATCGTTGCGGCGGTGCTCTTCGATGGAGTCTTGGCCGTAACGTCGGCGATGGTGGTTCTTGGTGTATCGGGTGCCTGTGCGATGTTCGTCTGGGGCTGGCTACGGTCAGGATTGTCGACGATCCGGCGTTGGCTGCGAGAGCGCGACCGCAGAGCACTCGTCGACGGTCTCCTCGTCTCCCGTTCAGAGTTGATAGAGGCGATTGGCGATGCCGTGGTCGACGTTTCCGAACCGGATCAGGTGTGAACTCAGACCATTCCAGCTTGCTGAAAAAGCGCAGCGCTATATAACCGAACAGAACGTGCGTCCAGCAGGTCGCGACGCCGCTGATTTGAACCGTTCGCTGAAGTCCGTAATGTGCAGGTCGATGCGAGATTCAACCAAGAACGGACCAGCGGTCGTGGTCGTGTCACACTTCCACTGGGATCGCGAGTGGTATCGCACGATGCAAGCATTTCGAGCGAGGCTCGTTGATGCGATGGACCAGGTTCTCGACCTGGCAGACGCCGATGACGACTACCGTTTCGTCCTCGACGGGCAGATCATCGCGCTCGAGGACTACGTCGAGGTACGTCCAGAGAACCGTGATCGGCTACGAGCTCACATCGGGGCCGGTCGGCTCGGAATAGGTCCGTGGTACGTGCAGCCTGATTCGCTGCTGCCGTCAGGTGAGTCGATGGTGCGCAATCTGATGATGGGTCGCCGAATCGGCGAACAATACGGCTCGCTTTCGACTGTGGCCTACGTTCCGGACTCGTTCGGGCACCCTGCGCAGTTTCCGCAGCTGTTCTGCGGATTCGGTCTCGACGGTTTCACCTATTGGCGCGGCAACGGTGGCGAAATCGACCGCCTGGGGCCGCGCTGGCTTTGGGTTGGCCCAGATGGCTCATCGGTCAGGGCACTACACCTCAGCGAGGGCTACTTCGCAGCGGCGCGTCCCCCAAACAATGTCGATGAGGCGACGACGACACTGCGCACGTTGGTCAACAAGCTCGATAACGCAGGGGAACGGCCGGTTCTGTTGATGAACGGGTTTGATCACACGAGACCCGATCCACACATGGCCGCTGTGGCTAAAGCGCTGGCCGAGGACTTGAACCGTCCCGTTACGCGGGCGTTGTTCGACGACGTGATCGGGATGCTCGATGGTGACGAGGAGGCCTGGCCCGAATACAGCGGAGAGCTGATCGGCGGCAGGGTCGCAAACCTTCTGCCCGGTGTTTGGTCGGCGCGGATGCCGCTCAAGATAGCCAATCGTCGCTGTGAGGTGGCTTTGTCGCATTGGGCTGAACCCTGGGCTGCGTTTGGAGCGGCGCTTGGCCTCGCCGACGAACGGCCGGCATTGAACCTGGCATGGCAGGCGCTGATCGAGAACCAGGCCCATGATTCGATCTGTGGTTGTTCGATCGACCCAGTCCACGATTACATGACAGCGCGATTCGACGATGCCCTCGGGCTGGCCGAAGAGACCACGATCAGAATTCTCGAACGTCTGGCGGGCCGCGGCGACGATCGCGACGTACCTCGCGAGCATTGGTCGGTGACCGTTTTTAACACATCAGCACACGCGTGCACCGGCATCGTCACCGTCCCGCTCGACGCGCATCCGGCGTTGCCGCTGCGTGTTGGGGTGCCCGACTTGCACCCGTTGGTCCTGGCGGGCCTCGCGGAACAGGGTTTCGCCGTCGAAGGTCAGCCATGTGTTACGACGGTCTCAGACGATCCGCGGCGGGTGCGTTGGCTCGAGAGTCAACGCGTGTTCGACGTGACCTTCGTCGCTACAGATATTCCCGCGTTTGGCTGTCGCACGTACCAACTCGACACCATTGATCCGGTTGCAGACGAGGTTGACGATGGTCGACGTATTTCGGCGGGGACCACCGCTATCGAGATCGATGACGACGGCACCGCGACCATCGAGGTCGACGGGGTCCGCATTGCTGGACTGTTCGGACTCGAGGACCAGGGCGATAGAGGTGACAGCTATGACTTCGATCCCGTCGGTGAACCGCTGAGACTTCGCCCGGAGTCACTCAGCGTCACACGCCGCCAGCACCCGGGCGGCATTGCGGAACTCGATGTAGAGCGTTGCTTTGTGTTGCCTGCTGGGTTGAACGAGGACCGGAGTACGCGATCGGATCAAACGGTGAACGTTTCGCTGCGGATGGTTCTGCGTGTTGCTCCGGGGATCGACGCAGTCTCGGCGAGTGTCACGCTCGACAACCGGGCGTGTGATCATCGCTTGCGCCTCCTCTTTCCCACCGGTGATCCGGTGGAGGAGTTCCTAGCATCGTCGATGTTTCTGGTGTCGAGCCGCAGCACCGACCTGAGCGAATGGCAGCGTGCCGGTGTTGACGACATCGACGGCGGCGGCGTTGATGTCGTACAGCCGCACCGTCAGGCCGCGGGC
>JADFOM010000203.1 GCA_022562835.1 Acidobacteriota bacterium
AGTACCCCAACCTCAAGTACGCGCCGGTCGAATGCGGTTCGTGGTGGCTCGGCGACCTGTTGTTCAAGGCCGATGCAATGTTCGGAGGACGTAACTGGAAGGTCAAGAAGATGCAATCAGCCACCAAGGGCCTCATCGAACGGCTTCCTTCCGAGTATGTCGGCACAAACGTTTTTGTCGGTGCTTCGACGATGAGCAAGGTCGAGGAACGGCTTCCTTCCGAGTATGTCGGCACAAACGTCTTTGTCGGTGCTTCGACGATGAGCAAGGTCGAGCTACGCCGCCGCTACGTCAACGGACTCGATGCACTCATGTGGGGCACCGACTACCCGCACCCAGAGGGTTCCTGGCCAAACACTGTCGAACGTCTCGAAACCGACTTCCAAGAGATCCCCGTCGAGGAGACCCGCCTGCTGCTCGGTCTCAATGCAGTTCGCTGCTATGACCTCGATATCGATGAACTCAGCGAGATCGCGGCCGAGGTGGGCCCGACTCCCGAACAACTCAATCAGGACATCAGCCTGCGCAACCCACCGAACGCGATTCGCGAGGCCCGCTTCTGGTTTGACGACTACAACATCGAATGGAAGGACTGAGAGTGAGCGATCACCATGTCGTGATCAGCGCCGACAGCCACTGCGGCGCCGATCTACGTGACTACAAGCCGTACCTCGAAAAGAAGTACCACGCCGAGTTCGACATCTGGGCCGACTTCATGGAGGCCGACGCCGAGTCTCGTAAGGAACTGTTCAAGGGGATGGAGCGTTCGCCGCTCGAGGTCGGTGTCGACGGCGATCCCGACGAGTTCGGCTACCGAAACCACTCCTCGGACAAACGTTTGCGCGAACAAGAGGCCGACGGCGTCATTGCCACGGTGCTTTTCCCCAACACTCAGCCACCATTCGCTCCGCCAGCCGCGACCTCCTTCGAGGCGCCGCCGCACAGCGACAACCTCGAGCACCGCTGGGCTGGCCTCAAGGCCCACAACCGTTGGCTGGCCGACTTCGTGAGCGAGGCACCCGAGCGTCGCGCCGGCATCTTCCAGGTCTTCCTTGGCGACGTCGAGGGGTCGGTCGCCGAGATCGAGTGGGCGGTCAACAACGGTCTGCGTGGCGGGGTCCTCGTGCCCGGCGCCCCGCCGGATTCACCGTTCGAGCCCCTCTACTCGGCCAAATACGAGCCGATCTGGGCAGCCGCGGCAGATGCTGGTCTGCCGCTCAATCACCACACCGGTGGGGCAACGCCGGACTTTGGCAATCATTTCCCGGCCTCGCTTGCCGTGTTCATGCTCGAGGCGACCTGGTGGACTCAACGTGCGCTATGGCACCTGATGTTCTCCGGTGTCTTCGAACGTCACCCAGAACTTGTCTATGTCACGACCGAGACCGGCACAGCTTGGGTGCCCGAAACCCTCGCAAAGCTCGACAGCTTTCATTACCGCATGAAGCACTCCGAGTTCGGCTCCGAGTCGATATTCGGTGGTCAGGCTGTGGCCGACATGTCGCTGACACCAACAGAGTATTTTCAACGGCAGTGTTTCGTCGGCGCCTCGTTCCTGCGGCCGACCGAGGTCGAGATCGCCCGCGGGGTCGGTATCGATCGCATCATGTGGGGATCGGATTATCCCCACATCGAAGGTTCCTATCCACACACTCGCGAACACCTCCGTTTGACGTTCTCGAAGTTCACCGAGTCCGAGACCACCACACTTCTGACCGACAACGTGGCGAGGGTCTATGGCTTCGATCTAGAGGCTCTTCGCCCGCTGGCCGAAAAGTTCTGCCCTACCAAAGAGTTCGTGGCGACACCGATCGACTACGCGGAGATCCCAGATCGCGCCAAGGGCTGTCCTGGGATGAACCCGCTCAACCAGGTGGATGTGGCGGCGTAGACGGCCGTGAGAAGCCGTGCGATTGGCCGGCTCAAGGTCTCAGTAGTTGGTCTCGGTTGTAATAACTTCGGCGGCAGAATCGATGCGCAACAAACGGCCGCGGTAGTCGATGCGGCGATCGAGGCGGGTGTCGACTACTTCGACACAGCGGAGATCTATGGCGGGGGTCTGTCAGAAGAGTTCCTGGGTGCCGCGTTGAAGGGACGGCGCGATCGTGTCCACATAGCGACCAAGTGGGGTCTCAACGCGAGCGACGGTGCGCAACCCGCGAATCGAGCGGGTGTGCGCACCGCTATCGAAGGCAGCCTGCAGCGTCTGGGAACCGACTACGTCGATCATTACCAACTGCACGCTCCCGATCCTGGGACACCAATCGAGGAAACGTTGGGTGAACTGGCAGCGCTCGTCGCTGAGGGAAAGATCCGTGAGATCGGTTGTTCGAACTTCGACGCGCAGCAGCTCGACGAGGCGGTCAAAGCGTCTGGGTCGATCTCGGTGGCACCGTTCGCGTCGGTACAAAACCACTACAGCCTGTTGACTCGCGACGCGGAGAAAAATGGGGTGTTGGATGCGTGTCGACGCCACCGGATCGGGTTCGTTCCCTACTTCCCGCTCGAGTCAGGTCTTCTAACCGGCAAGTACGCGCTGGGCAAACCGCCGCCCGAAGGAGCTCGCCTCACGCCCGCCGATGGTGCCAACACCGATGCGACCGACAGCGACAAGCTGGCGATCGTCGCAGCAATCGGCGATTGGGCAGCATCGAGCGGCCATACGGTGCTCGATGCGGCGATGAGCTGGCTGATCGGAAACGACGTCGTTTCCAGCGTGATTTCGGGTGCCACCAAGCCAGAACAGGTCCAAGCCAACGTCGAAGCTGCGAGCTGGGACATGACGGTGGACGAACGCCGCGAACTCGAGGAAATCCTCTCCGGTAGGGTCACCCAATAGATCCGGAGTCATCTGGATAGGCGTCGAAACGGACTTCATGTCGAAACGAGATCAGCCAAACATCCTCCTAATCGTGTCCGACGAGGAGCGCCGCAACGATTGGCTGCGCGGCTACGTCGATCTGCCGGCACACGATCGCCTCCGCTCTGACGGTCTCGAATTCAATCGTCACTACACACATTCATCGCCTTGCTCCCCCTCGCGCGCATCGCTGTACACCGGCCAGTACCTGCCCCAGCACGGGGTCGTCGACAACGTGAGCTTCGCAGCGCACACGGCTCTGGACCCGACCATTCCGACGATCGGCAGTTTGTTGCGCGAAGAGGGTTATGAATCGGCCTACGTCGGCAAGTGGCACCTCAGTCACGAGGAACGACCACCGATGGAGAGCCACGGTTATTCCGGTTGGCAGGGAAGCGACATGCACTTCGTCGGTGCGGCGTGGACAGGCCGCTACTTCGACCCTGAGATCGTGACGCACGCGCTCGACTGGTTGGAGAGGCGACCCACCGATAAGCCCTGGTTCCTGACCGTAGCGCTCCTGAATCCTCACGACGTGATGTGGTACCCGATCGACCATCCGAGCTACCAGGCATCTCATCCCCGCGATGCCAAGGTCTTCGAAATCATAAAGGAGATGCGAACCTCGGGTCTGCCGTTGGCGCCGCCGACCGAAAACTATCCGCGTCTGTTCGACTCGCTGCCCGAGAACTTCGACGACGACCTACACACCAAACCTGAGATACAACGCGCCTGGCAGTACGTCCGCAATCAGGAACACTTCGTTGGATCGATGGATCTTGCCGACACTGAGGCGTGGCTCCGTCAGCTCGACTACTACGCCTATCTTCACCAGCAGCTAGACGCGTCCCTCGATCGATTGCTCGGCGGGCTCGATCGACTCGCCATCTATGACGACACAACTATCGTTTACACATCTGACCACGGTGACGCCTGCGGGTCACACGGGCTGCGGGCGAAGCTACCGTGTGTCTACGAAGAGGTGATGGGTGTGCCACTCATCGTCAAGGCGCCAGGTCGGACCAAACCTGGTACCAAGACCGAAGCGCTCGCCACACACGTCGATCTCGCAGCAACCATCGCATCGCTGGGCGGCATCGACGCATCTTCTGCCACCTCGCTGTCTGGCAAGGACCTCACCCCTGTCCTGGTCGATTCGACGACGTCGGTGCGTGACCACGTTCTATTCGCTCAAGACAGCGCCCAGTCCGACAAGCTCAGTTCGGTGCGCTACGCCGTACGCGGCTTCTTTGACGGCGAGACGAAGTACGCCCGCTACTACGGCGTTGGAGGCGGCGTCTCACGCGACGGCACAATTGCTGAGGGCGCAAAGGCGTTCGATGTGGACGCAGACTTCGCCGACCATGACCACGAGTGGTACGAGATGGGTGACGATCCGCATGAACTTGTAAACCTCGCCCAAGACCGTGGTCGGCGAGACGGGTTACGTGACAACTTTGCCCGTCTCCTCGAGTACGAGGCTGCCGATTTCTAATCATTCGGGTAACTTCGCAGGATGACTACACCTAAAACGAACCCCAAGATGGAATATCGGCGACTCGGGTCTACCGGTCTAAAGGTCAGCGTCTTGTCGTTCGGCAGCTGGGTCACCTTTGACAATCAGCTCGACGACGCTCTGGCCCTCGAATGTATGTCGGCGGCCGGTGAGGCTGGCTGCAACTTCTTTGATAACGCCGAGGTATACGCGGGTGGTGAAAGTGAGTCGATCATGGGGCGCGTCCTTGAGGAGCTTGCGTGGCCTCGCTGGTCCTACGTACTTTCGACCAAGGTATATATGGGCATCCGAGGCGATGTTCCTAACATGCAGGCAACACTCAATCGCAAGTACCTGATGCAGGCGATAGATGGATCGCTCGAGCGTCTTCGGACCGATTTCGTCGACGTCCTGTTCTGCCATCGTTCTGATCCCAACACCCCGATCGAGGAGACCGTGTGGGCGATGAGCGACATCATCGCAGCGGGTAAGGCGCACTACTGGGGTACCAGTGAATGGTCAGCCGAGGAGATCCGCGCGGCGATTGAGATCGCCGAACGCCATCATCTCCACAAGCCTGTTACCGAACAGAGCCAGTACAACCTGCTGGAACGGCGCAAGGTGGAACGTTCCTATGCCCGCATCAACGCCGACTACGCATACGGCAACACCATCTTCAGCCCCCTCGCCTCCGGTCTGTTGACGGGCAAGTACCGCGATGGGGTACCCGACGATTCCCGCGCGGCCCTCGCTGGATACGAATGGCTCAAAAGCGTGCTCACCGACGAGCAGAAGATTGAGAAGGTCGAACGGCTACGCCCGATCGCCGACCGGCTCGGTTGTTCGATGGCACAACTATCGCTCGCCTGGTGCACCAAAAATCCGAACGTT